>JAPPBX010000001.1 GCA_026702755.1 Candidatus Poribacteria bacterium
AACCGCAGTCGCTACGAAGCCGAAGCCCCAACCTTTAGGTTGTGGGTGCTATCACATCCTTGGCAGCGAAAGAGAAAACGGAGAACGTTCTCTGGATGTTGAGGTATTTTATGCCGGTGGCATCACAGCAATCGACAAACTGCCGGTGCGTTGGGGTGAACTCAAAACAGAACACGCAACCCAACCTTAGCGTCAAATTTGGCAAAAGATATGGCTCGTGAGATGGAAGGCTATGAGAATTCCAAAAACATTTGCGTTCACTGTTTCTAACCTGATAAGTTTCACTGTTTCTCTGTTTGTGTCTTGGATTTCATTCTCTGCATTAGCTACGCTCTCAGACGATCCATTCATATATGGCACATGGCCAGATGTGATTGCGGCAGCCTCCGTTTGGACAGCTCTTGCACTCATCATTGGAGAAATTGTTTCCGATTTCGCATATGAGGTATATCCAATTGCCATATTCTCCGCCCTCCTTATCAGTTTCTGCAAGGTGCAGGGTCACTTAAAAGGAATTATCAAAGAACGCCAGATTTGGGTCCAATGGTATCACCAACAACGGGATTCAATAACACAAGGAAACATCCTTCAAGAGATGCCATTTGTATCCGAGAACATAGAGAGCATTTCCTATTTCAGGAAAGCACAAAGGATTCTGTTCCGCCTGATTCGACATCTGATGTCCTTTGTCGTTCACTTTTCATGCTGGTTTTCTGTTTTTTCTCTGTTAGCTACGATCATACAACCGAACAACGGAATTGTAGAAGCAGCACATTATCTCGTGAGGTCCTTTCCTGATATTGCCATCCCTGCTGTTATACACGCGTTTCTCTCCAGTTATCAAGGCACAAGAGGTAGTATAAAAGGAACTAACACGGAGCGACAAACGTGGATGGAGTGGTATGACATGTGGATGAAATGGCATCAGAGACAACACGGAGCGAAAGCATACGGATACACCCTCACCGAGGCACCCCCACTACCACCATTAAACGCTTACTAACCGCCATGGAAACAGCGTACGTTCGTAGGAGGCACATACCACGAAAATCCGACAAACGCTGCTATTCATGCTTTGGAATCCGATCCCTCTCATTGCTCATTTAACGTGGTGGTTTCTGTTTGCTGCTTGGGGAGTCGTGGCAGATGATCCATTCATAGAAGGAACGTGGCCCCATACAGAAGCATTTCTAATCCTATAAATCTCTGAATCCTGATTTTGACAACTGACAACCATCCCGCCAAAAAAGATTGACTTCTCAAACGGAATAGGATATGATAGGGCAAATTGTAAATTTAAAGGAGCCACAATTGAGCAGACCAAATATCCTATTCATTATGTCTGACGACCACGCATCACACGCTATCAGCAGCTACGGGAGTCGGATTAACCAAACACCAAATCTCGACCGTATCGCAGACGGCGGTATGATTCTTCAAAATTGTTTCTGTGTCAATTCCATCTGTACACCGAGCCGTGCGAACATTTTGACGGGTAAACACAGCCACCTCAACGGTGTTAAAACATTGTCGGATCCTATTGATGGTAGAAAACCGAACGTCGCGAAGATGCTCCAAGCGGATGGCTATCAAACAGCAATGGTCGGCAAATGGCATCTTGGGCATGGCGGTAATGCCGACCCAACCGGTTTCGACTATTGGAATGTCTTACCGGGACAAGGACTCTATCATGATCCAGTAATGATCGAGCCGGATGGCAGAAAAACACACCAAGGTTACACTACGGACATCATCACCGATTTCTCGTTGGAATGGCTACAGAATCGTGACAAAGAACGCCCGTTCTTTATGATGTGTCATCACAAGGCACCACACCGACCATGGGATTCCGATGAGAAGCACGCCGACATGTTCGAGGATGAAGATGTCCCGATGCCGGACAACTTTTTCGACGATTACGCGAACCGTTCAAACGCTGCAAAGGATGCGAAGATGCGCGTCTTCGGTCACATGAGCGAAAGAGATCTCAAGATAGACACACTCGGTCCACCACCTGAAGGGTTATCAGAGAAAGAGCTGGCGAACTGGCAGTATCAGCGGTACATCAAGGAGTATCTCCGCTGTGTCGCCTCGATTGACGATAACGTTGGACGGATGCTTGATTACCTCGACGAAGAAGGTATCGCAGATGACACGCTCGTCATCTACACCTCGGATCAGGGCTTCTTCTTAGGCGACCACGGTTGGTATGACAAGCGGTTCATGTATGAAGAATCCTTACGGATGCCCTTTCTCATCCGCTACCCCAGGGAAATTCAATCCGGTAGTTCATCCGACGCAATGGCGTTGAACATCGACTTCGCAGAGACCTGGCTCGACTACGCAGGATTATCGATTCCAGATGACATGCAAGGCACCAGCCTACGTCCAATTCTCAACGGTGAAACCCCAGACGATTGGCGAGCCTCAATGTATTACCGCTACTGGATGCACCTCACGCATCACTATGTTCCCGCGCACTACGGGATACGGACGCATCGTTATAAACTTATCTATTACTACGGCGAAGCACTCGGCACAACAGGCTCAATCGATGAGCCGAAAGAACCGGAATGGGAACTCTTCGATCTTGAAAAAGATCCGAATGAGATGTGCAGTGTCTACGACGATCCAACTTATGCAGACATCGTCACCGAATTGACAGCAGAGTTATACCGACTCAAAGCAGAAGCAGGCGATGAAGAATAGTTAGCATACATGTTTTCATTATTGGCAAGGGAGATAATCTTTGACTTTCAGCAGTCAATTGTCAATTACTTACTCGTTTTGGCGGTTAGGATCGTTCTATCCGCTACACAGAAATTCTGGCTGACCGCTGACTGCTAATGGCTGATTGCTACAAAAAATGGAGGCAGAAAATGGTAAACCAAAGTCCATTGAGCAAAATTGAACCCGGTATGAAAGTTACGGCGCAGATGTCGCCGGAACCGAGTGAGGCAGACCTGCAGCTCGCTAAGCAGATGGATGTTGAATATGTAGTCCTTTGGACAAACGGCGAAAATGCGAATTACGACTATTTCATGAGTCGCCGCGAGATTTTTGAGAACGCGGGACTCAAAATCTATGGGTTTGGCAATAGCGATGTTCACAATCAGGACGGGATCGTGCTGAACTTGGAGAACCGAGACGCGAAGATTGAACAGTACAAGCGGTATATCCGAGACCTCGGTAGAGCAGGGATTCCGTATACGACCTACGCGCACATGGGCAACGGTATCTGGAGCACGGAACGGGAGACAACTCGCGGCGGTGCAAGCGCGAGGGCATTTAACCTTGAGGCAGCACAAGAGGGGCATTGGGGAGGCAAACTGTATCCGATGCCGCTTTCACACGGTCGCGAATTCAGTGAGGAGGAGATCTGGGATAATTACACCTACTTCATTAAACAGGCAGCACCTGTCGCTGAGGAAGCCGGTGTAATGATCGGTATCCATCCCGATGATCCACCGGCGGTGCATCTCGCTGGAATTCCGAGGTGTATCTTTAGCAGTTTTGAAGGCTACAAACGCGCCCTTGAAATCGCTGATAGCCCAAATGTCGGCATGTGTTTCTGTGTCGGATGTTGGCTGGAAGGTGGCGAACTTATGGGCAAAGATGTCATTGAGTCTATTCGTTATTTCGGGGAACGGAACAAGATTTTCAAAGTCCATTTCCGTAACGTCGATCAACCGCTCCCGCATTTCGTTGAAACCTTCGTTGATAACGGCTATCAGGATATGTATCACGTGGCAAAGGCACTCCGCGAAGTTAATTTCAACGGTGTGCTGATTCCCGACCATATCCCATCAATGGGGGGTGATGGTCGTATCGGAACAGCCTATACGATCGCCTACATGAACGCGCTGGTGAAGCGAGCAAATGAGGAGGTCGCTGCGTGAGGGCACCTGCACGAGTCATTTTGCTATTGCTCAGCCTGCCGCTGATTGTGCTGGCAGACACGCTCGCTTCCGACTGGAACGATTTTCTCGGTCCAGAACGAAACGGCAAGTCTCAAGAAAAGATAGACATCGGCCCATGGGGAAAAACAGGTCCCGCAGTCGTCTGGCACAAGAAGATTGGTGTTAGCTACGGTGCACCTGTCGTTGCCGACGGACGACTGTTCATGTTCGCGCGTCATGGTAACATGGCGCGCCTCACTTGCATGGAAAGCGACACCGGTACAGAACTCTGGCGGTTTGAGTATCCAACGGACTACGAAGATATGTACGGCTACAACAACGGTCCGCGCTCTTGTCCTGTCGTTGATGAAGAACATGTTTATACTTTCGGTGCCGAGGGAATGTTGCACTGCTTACGTGTTTCGGATGGAAAATTGCTGTGGAAGATAGACACAGCAGCACGCTTCAACGTGGTCCAAAACTTTTTCGGTGCCGCCTCAACACCGGTTGTTGAAGGCGACTTACTCATTGCGCAAATCGGCGACTCTCCACCAGGAACTCCAAAGGACCCCTGGGCATCAAACGGCAAACCACCGCCGAACGGCACCGGGATCGTCGCTTTCAACAAAAAGACAGGCGAAGTGGTTTACGAAATCAGCGACGAATTAGCGAGCTACGCCAGCCCTATCATGGCAACAATCGACGGACGGCGTTGGGGATTCATGTTCGCGCGCGGTGGACTCGTCGGTTTTGAACCAGCAACGGGAAAAATCGATTTCTCCTATCCGTGGCGCTGCTCGAAGATCGAATCTGTCAATGCTTCGTCTCCAGTTGTTGCTGACGATCTCGTCTTCATCAGTGAATCTTATGAGATCGGCAGCTCCGTCCTCCAAGTGTATCCAGGTGGCTACAAAGTCATTTGGAAAGACTCACCGCGCAGCCGAAACAAATCAATGCGCTTGCACTGGAACACTGCTGTCCATCACGAGGGTTACCTCTATGGTTGTAGCGCAAGACATTCCAGTGGCGCGGATATTCGGTGCGTGGAATTCAAAACGGGTAAAGTCGTATGGGCACAACGCGTTAACGAACGTGCTTCGCTACTCTGGGTGAATGACCACTTCATCTACCTCGGTGAGCGCGGACGTTTGATGCTGCTCAAATGCACGCCAGAAAAGATGGACATCCTTTCTGAAACAATCCCAAGAGACAAAAATGGGAGACAATTTATAGAATATCCTGCCTGGGCGGGACCTGTGGTGTCAAACGGATTGCTATACGTCCGAGGCGATGATAGGTTAATCTGCTTTTCGCTCACTGCTCAAAAAGACTGAGGCTAAGGCTTCCACAAAGTCGCCTCAATGAACCGTTCACCGTCAGGTTCCTCATCAAAATAGTAGGCGGTCACTATGGTTCCATCAGGACGTTGAACCGTACGGGGATATCCGACATCATGATCACCACCATTATCGCGCAAGACAATCTCTTCCCCCCACGTCTCGCCAGCATCACTACTTAACTTCGCACATATCCGATGAGGTGCATCCCGATACCCGTAAATAAGACACAGCCGTCCATCGTGAAGGAGGGTGAGCGTTGGTGGATTCCCGCCGCGTCCTGTATTTTCCACAGGTCTATTCACATAATCCCACGTCTGCCCGTTATCATCTGAGACGTAGAGATCAATCCAGTTCTCCCATTTCTCCCAGTCGGATGGGGAATCACCACCAGCGCGGCAGCGAACCGCCACCAGAATCTTTGAATCAGATAACCGAACACTCGCAGGCATAATCGCGAACCCTTCGGGTTCCGGTCCAATCTGAGACAGCAATGAAAAGGATTCACCACCATCGGCTGTCTGAGCACAGAATACTAAGCCTTCCTCACCGTCCGATTTCGATGCCGTGAGAAACAGCATACATTCATCTGCGCTTGAAACGAGATAATCCGTCCGCGCAGCAATGCCTGTATAGTCGAACATCGGCAGTCGGAAGGGACCATTCCAACTCTGGCACCGATCCGTAGAGGTATAAAACCACGAGTATGAGCCAGCCCGCAGCCCGGACCTGCTGCACATCATCGCAAAATCTGGATGCGTGAAATTAACGCGATGCGGTGTATCGAACGCAGTCTCCGCTTCCGATCTATGCCGTTCTTCTACATGTTCATCTGCTGAGAGCGTGCCTCTCGCAGGCAGACGACACGGTGTTTCCGAAACACTCCATGTCTCACCACCATCGAAACTTCTCGCCTGCATCCCTATAAATGGCTTATCGCGGTCGCGGCGATGGAACCCCGCATCCGATTTATGATACCCCACAGTAAAACCGACAACGATCTCATTGTCCCATGCCCAAATGCCGTAATTCGCTGGCCAGCCAGCATAGCGGCCCGGTTCACGATAGATTGTAACCTGTTGCATCTTCGTTTTAATTCTCCCATCTTTATGATATAGATTTGCAAATGATACTTTAAAAAAAGTCTACAGATAAGTATAGCACCGATACACCTTTTTCACTACAAAAAACTTGACGTTTTTCGGCATTACGGTTAAAATTTAATATAGGAAGAAGTAAGCACAAGCAACGCGTCGTGCTGGATATACATAATGGATCTTTTTTGATAAGCCTTCCTGACTGAACCGCAAGGGAAAAGAAAAAAATGCGAAACTGGTTGAAAATTGTCATCATCCTCTGGTTCTGTTCGCCACTGTTGGGAATCACCGACGAAAAATCTGGTGACCACAGCACTTATATCCAACATGTAGAGCAAGCCTTCCTTTTCATGTTCCAAGGCGATAATCTCGGAGCTATCTCCGAGTTTGAAGCCGCATTGGTAATCGAACCCGATCACCCTGAAATTTTGCACTATCTCGGCATGGCAAATGCGCAAGAAGAATTCTGGAACAAAGCCGCCGAAAGCTGCCAACGCTCCTTAGCACTGGTGCCCGACAACATTGAGGCACTCTACTCACTCGGTGTTGTTTATTTTAAACTCGATCAGTGGGCAGACGCAGTAGAAACACTCCAACGAGTTATAGAACTTTCACCGAAACACGGACGCGGCTATGAAATGCTCGGCAAATCACTGGTAAAACTGCGTCAGTATGCGGAGGCTATTCCAATCTTGCTGCAAGCACTCGCACTGACACCGCGGTCCCCAGGACTCTATTATGAACTCGGCATGGCACATCTCAATTTAAAGGCATATCCAGAAGCAATAGAAAACTTCAAACAGGCGATAGCGTATGGACCCACCGGTTACGCTGAGCCGTACCATGGCCTCGGCACCGCGTATTTCCGCTTAGGCGACAGAGAAAAAAGCAGAGTCGCAATGCAAACCTATCAACAACTCCAAAAGGGATTTGCTGAATACGAACGCCTCACACGTCTCACACGTGCAGAACCGAAAAACCTTGAGGCATGGACGGCGTTAGCCACACTCCTAATGGACCAAAAAAGTTTTGCCAAAGCAGTTCCAATCTTTCAGAAATGCATCGAACTCTCGCCCGACAACGCCGACTTCTATCACGGACTGAGCCGTGCCTTCATGAATCTCAACTATCCGAAGCACGCAGCAGAAGCCGCCAGAAAAGCCATTCAATTGATGCCCAACCAAGCGATTCTCTATAACACCCTTGGTGGTGCTTATGCGATGCAAGGCGACTCACAAAAAGCAATTGGTGCCTTTCGAAAAGCGGTTGAACTCGACGGCGAGCAACCCTACTATCACCTCAACCTTTCAAGACTCTATCAGGGCATCGGCAACCAAAAACTCGCGCAGGAACACCAACGCGTCTATGAATACCTTTTATCTCAAAAGAAGAAGTAGCTACTTCGGCATTATCATCCTGCTCTTGAGTGTCGGTATCTGTTTCGGGGCATTCGCGCAGGACACAGAGGAACTCATATTAGTCTCCGCAGGTACCTTCACGATGGGCAGCGATACCCGCGCCGCTGATGAAAAACCGATGCACAAGGTCTACCTTGATGCCTATTACATCAGCAAATACGAGGTCACAAACGCCGAGTATTACGAATTCTGGAAACAGCAATTAGAGACCACCTCTCCAGAAAAAACGCCGCCACACACCCCAGAAAATTTCACACATCTTCCACAGATCGGCGACTGGCCCGCACGCGCAAAACAGTTCCCGAATCATCCTGTTGTCGGTGTGTCGTGGCACGACGCAAACGCTTACGCCGCTTGGAAAGGCATGCGACTCCCAACAGAAGCGGAGTGGGAGAAGGCTGCACGCGGCTATACCAATAGAACATGGCCCTGGGGAAACGCCTTAGAACCGTATGCGAATACCACTGCCAAGGATGACGGCTACGAGAACAGTCTCGCCCCTGTGGGCAGCTTCCCGAAAGGCAAAAGCTACTATGGCGCAATGGATATGGCGGGCAACGTCTGGGAGTGGACCGCCGATTGGTACAGCGATGTCTACTATTGGCACAGTTCACAAGCCGCGACGAAACGTCCCAAGCGGAATCCAACGGGACCGGCTGTCGGCAGCTGGCGCGTTATCCGCGGCGGTTCATGGATTGACACGATCGCCCGATGTAGCACCACGTTTCGGTTCTATCTCTATCCTAACCTAAAAACCTCCTTTGTCGGCTTCCGATTGGCAAAGACTGCCGAAAAAACGAAAAGTAAGCCATGAAACCTTGTCCAGTGATACAATGCGAATAAATCAAAATCTGAAGTCGTTTTTACCATCCCTTTTAATTTTTCTGCTAACCGCAGGCAGTGTCGTCTCGCAACCTCCTACCTTCGTGGATGTCACCGAAGAAGCAGGCATCCACTTCAAACACAACAGCGGCGCAACCGAGCACAAGCATATCATCGAAACAATGGGGTCAGGTGGGATCTTCTTTGATTACGACACCGACGGCGATGTTGACCTCTATTTTGTTGACAGTGGTAACGTCCCCTCAGAGAAACAGCAAGCATCTGGTAACGTCCTCTACCGAAACGAAGGTGATGGGCGTTTCACGGATGTTACTGAAATCTCAGGAACAGGGGATACAGGGTACGGGATGGCGGCATCTGCGGGGGATATCGACAATGACGGCCATCCCGACCTCTATGTCGCCAACTTTAGGCAGGACAAACTCTACCGAAACAATGGAGACGGCACCTTTACCGACATCACCGAAGCTGCAGGTATTGATAACACCCTCTGGAGTATTGGTGCTGTCTATCTCGATTTCGATGTCGATGGGGACTTGGATATCTTCATCGTCAATTATCTTGTGTATGAGACCTCAATGCCAGTGACAACCTACAAAGGTATTGTCGGTTACGGGCATCCGCGCAGCTACGAAGGCACTCCCGATGTGCTTTACCGAAACAACGGTGATGGCACCTTCACCAATATCTCGGAAATGGCGGGCGTGACAAACCCCGTCGAGGGCAGGGGTATGGCAGCCGTCGCTTGGGACTACGATCAAGATGGATTGCCTGATATTTACGTCGCCAATGATACCAACAGAAACTTTCTGTACCATAATAACGGTGATGGCACCTTCACGGATGAAAGTACTTTCATCGGCGTGGGATATGACGAGAGAGGTGTCGCCGAAGGTTCCATGGGAGTAGACAGTGCTGATTATGACGGCGATGGATGGTTCGATCTAATCGTTGCGAATTCGGAGAAGGCAACCCTCTATAAAAACGAGGAGGGACTTTTCTTTTTCGATGCAACAGCGGACAGCGGGTTGGAACAACCGACACTGCCGTTCATCGGTTTCAGTCCGCTCTTTCTGGATTACGATAACGACGGACACGTCGACATGTTCTGTGCGAATGGAAACCCACAAGATGTCGTTGAACTATTGGTGGACCATGACACCTACGCCCAACGCGACCAGATGTTTCAAAACAACGGCGACGGCACCTACAGCGATATATCAGAAGCCGCTGGGGATTACTTCTCAAAGGAATTCGTTGGTAGAGCCGCTGCGACCGCCGACTACGACAACGACGGCGATATGGATATCGTCATCATGAATTCCAATCAACGCGCGGTCCTGCTTCGGAACGACGGAGGAAATCGGAAAAACTGGTTGGGCATTAAACTGGTCGGCACACAGAACAACCGAGACGGGATTGGAACTAAGGTCACACTCACGACAGAGGACATGACACAGATAAGAGAAGTAAAAAGCGGTTCAAGCTACGCATCGGGCAGTGATACGCGCTTGTTGTTTGGCTTAGGCGAGAGTCAGCATGTTAAGAAGGTGTCCATCGTCTGGCAAAGCGGCACCTTACAAGAATTGGAAGACATATCCGCCAACCAGATATTGACGATTGTAGAATCGGAAGAGTAGGGCGATTTCAAAACACACTCACCAATAAACGTAGACAACAAAAAACCCGCATCCAGTCGGATACGGGTTCCTTGTTAAATAATAAAGATTACTGACGCTTGAGATCCGCCCACCGAACCGCCAGTTTACCTTTCGGTTCAACCGGTGTCAGGACATCCAAGAACTGGTTATCCAACGTGGGGGCGATGAGAAGGTCGGTATCAGCGGCATCAAAGCGGAGGTTGACGTAATCCGCGCCGCCCGATTCACCACATTTGAAGTGCAAGAAATTCTCACCCGCCTTAAAATTAACCTCTGTCGGTGTCAGGACTTCCCGAACACCGCCTGTCCATCTGGACTCATCATACACCTGCTCACCGTTAATCCAAATTTGGGCGTGATCGTCATGTGCGGGGTACATTGTCGCTGTCTGTGCCTCCGGTGCAATAACGACAATAATACCGTGCCACGTGATTTCCCCCCCATCAGCAAGACCGTGGCTTGTGGACATGTTCAGCTGGTCTTGTGTATTGATGTCAACAATCGACCAAGCGAGCGCGCCACCGTTGTCTGGAAGGTTCACGACAGCATTCGCTGTTTTTCCGGCACCGTCGCGCGTGGAAACGGAAGCGTTTGAAATCAAACCACCGCTGCCTTCAGCGAGGTAGTCGATACCTGCAGATGTGGTAAAACCACCGGTATTGGTGACGAGGTCGAGCCCCCACCATTTTGCAATCCAAGTATCACCTGCTGGCTGCCAATTTTGCGCAAACGCCATCGGCGAAATCATGACAACGCAGGCAAGTGCGATAAAGATTGTGAATTTTTTCATAGCTATGAAATCTCCTTCTTTAAAAAATATACACAAGGTTCAGAATTTTTGAGTAAGAAGCGCGCTTCTCAAAATCCCATCACCTCATCAAATTTTACTTTTGGTGATAGCAGTACTGCGTGCTAATCACGCATTTTAAGGCTGACGTTCCATCGGTAAACCGATACCGATGTCGGTTTTCGCCAGCGGTGCGATTCCTCTTTTGATCCTTCGCGAGGTAGTATACGTCACCCGGAAGAAGTTAATAGAAGGCACTTTAAATAAATTATAGCACTTTTCACATATAAATTGCAAGAAAAAAGTGCAAAGCAACCGATTTTCTATAAAGTTTAGCAGAAAACACCAATTCTGTCAACTTTAATTTGATCAACGCCGTTATGTATGATATAATAACTCGAATTCTGGAAAACACCAATTATCCCTTTCTCCACACATACTATGGAAACGTATTTTGATCTCTTGGGTTACGTTTTATGAAAACAATACGGTTGTTAGTTTTTGTCATACTGAATCTGTTCGTGCTAACCTTAAGCATTTCTCCGCTTTTTGCAAAAGCACCGACAACGCCTAAAATCCTGTTTACTTCTACACGTGATGGTGGTCAGCGCGATGTTTACATCATGAACCCGGATGGCACTGAACAGGTGAACTTGACACAACATCCCGCAGAGGACCTCGAAGCCGTCTGGTCCCCAACAGGCGAGAAGATTCTTTTTACCTCTGATCGTGGCCGTGCGCGTGATCTGTACGTGATGAATCCAGATGGCTCTAATATCCGACGCGTCTTCAAGTTTAAGACAACGAAGTGGAGAACAGACCCGACGTGGTCCCCCGATGGCAAACAGTTCGCTTATGAGTCTATAGATTGGGGTCGTCTCAAGTTCGCTCTCGACATTGCGATCCTTGGGGAACAAGACTCGGAAACTCTTGTGGAAGGTAGTTTTCCGGCATGGTCACCGGATGGAACGGAGATCGCCTGTTCTGTAGCGGAACGACTCACATTAATCAATGTCCGCACAGGAAAACAAAAACAACTCCTACCCAAAAATGTGGAGCCTTTCCAACGCTTCCCATCTTGGTCTGCTGCGGGCGACAAACTCGCCTTCGCTTGGAATAAACACCGGGTGCCGCCTCCCGATGCGGATAGGGCTGTGCACGCGGAATGGAAGGACAAAATAACAATCTATATCATCAACCGCGACGGCACTGGACTCCAGCAGCTTATCGAGGAAGCCGGTCCCTATGCCCAATATCCAGCACTATCGCCGGATGGAAATGAAGTCCTCTATACACAAGAAATTAAGGGAGATTTCCAAATTTTCAAACTTGATTTGAACAGCGGGGTTCGGACGCAGTTGACGCATATCATCGGGTGGAATACCGGTGGGGATTGGTTTGATCCGGCATACGCATTGCCCGTAGAGCCGCAACCAGATTTGTTAACAACGACCTGGGCAAAAGTGAAAAAGCAATAGACGTAAATAATTTGTAGGGGTAAGTTTTGTGCCTACTCCCTTGCGAAGGATGTCGTATGAAAATAACGCGATTGTTAGTTTTTGCTATATTGAATCTGGTCGTGCTGCCCCTAAGCATTTCTCCGCTTTTCGCAAAAGCACCGACAACCCCCAAAATCCTGTTTACCGCTGTCCCAGACGATAATTATGAAGTCTACATCATGAATCCGGACGGCAGCGAACAGGTGAATCTAACGCAGCATCCCGGAGCAGATTTGAGTGCTGTCTGGTCACCAACGGGTGAACAGATTCTTTTTATCTCCGATCGCGATGGTGTTCGAGACCTATATCTCATGGATCCCGATGGTGCCAATGTGCGCCGCGTTTTTAAGAAGGAAGCTTATAGAGGCAGACCGGCGTGGTCACCCGATGGCAAAAAGATTGCTTACATGCACCTACGTTGGGACCTTAACGAGTATCCTATCTATATCGCTACGCTCGGAGAACAAAAAGAGAAGGAACTCATTATGAATGCTCATGATCCATCGTGGTCTCCAGATGGGACTGAAATCCTCTGCTCTTATCTTGTCCGACTTACTATTATCAACGTCCGCACAGGAAAACAAAAACAACCTTTATCAAGGAAAGTAGCGGATTGGCAGCTCCAACCGTCTTGGTCGGCTACGGGTGACAAAATCGCTTTTACGGGACATAGGGATCCTCCATTACCACCGGACCGCAAGCCGGGAGATCCCTTCCCTCCTGGATGGGAGGAACCGCAGACAATCTACATCGTCAACAGCGACGGCACTGGATTCCGACAACTCGTTGATGAAGCGGGTCCGAAGGCAACACACCCCGTGATATCGCCAAATGGAGAAGAAGTCCTTTATACACAAGCAGTTAATGGCTTTTTACAAATCTTCAAAGTAGACGTAAACACCGGCGTTCGGACCCAGTTGACGATTGGGCAAAGGAATCTTGGCGGGGATTGGTTCGATCCGGAATATGCTTTGCCTGTAGAACCACAACCACACTTGCTAACAACAACCTGGGCAAAAGTAAAAATTAAACAGAATACCCAATAATGCGAATGGGATTGAGGGATAAACAGTGCTAAATCACAACGGAAAAAACACCATGAACCGTTCCTACAAACGACAACGTTCCATGCGCGCGCTGCTCTTTGCAGCCGTTATCCACCTTTGCCTCGCCATCGTTTTCACGTTCTCATTCTATACACAGAGACAGCATAGAAACGAAGACATGCTGGCGGTGGAGTTAATCGACCCGAAAGACGCACCGGAAAAACGTCGCACTCTCAAACCGCCGCCACCCAAAAAACTACGGACACCACAGCAGACAGATCCTTCTACCGAATCAAGCCAGCGACATCTCGACCTGATGGCTTCCGCGAATTTAATCGATGAAACCCTGCGCCAATCCGAGGAGGAGCTCCTCCACAGCGCAACCAAATCCGTGTCCGACACCGAGACGACACTTCCGGATGTCACAACAGCAGCGAAACAGTACAACAGCCGAGAGACACCGATCTCAGAAGAAGTAGCGAGTCCTTTTGAAACCACCGCCGGTGCAGGTGTAGATAGTCCACGGCAACGCGTCAAAGGGGACAGTAGCGGTGGATTTCATAAACTGGAATCCACGGGCACTTCTGAAATCGGCACGATTGGCGACGGAGATGGCACCGGTGACGGCGAAGGAACCGGTAAAGGTGATTCTACCAACCCCTTCGCTAAGGCACTCAAGCGCGTCGCTGACCATATCATTGGGACACGAGAACTCGATAAGGTGAACGTCGTCTTTGTTCTCGATACGAGCGCAAGCATGCGTGACAACATACAGCAAGTTGCAGCAAATCTGTACGCCATGACCGATGAGTTCGATCTCGTCAATTTAGAGTACCATCTCGGCATGTCGGAATTCAGTGTCCGACGGCAGGGTCAAAATCTGGAGATCCGTTCCCTACTGCCCGATGTTGGCATGCTCCGCAGACGGATGCAAAAAGCCACGCTCAGCGGGGACGAGCACGCGCTTGACGCGCTCGCAGATACGCCCTATCGTATCGACTTCCACGCCGATGCCGACAAATACATCATCCTCGTAACCGACGAACCCGCAAGCACCGCTTTTAAAAAGGATGGTGCTTATGACATGATGCGGGCAAAGGTCATCAAGGAATATCAACTGCAGGAGGTCCGCGTCAACGTGCTTGGGCATCCAGAACCGTTCCAGCAAGAGTTGGCGGAGCTGACGGGTGGACTCTGGCAGCGCATCCCGGGAGACATCGGTAGTGCAACGACGCTGCCAAGTGATCGGGTCGCCAACGCAGGATTTCTCAAGGTATTTCGGGATATTGTCACCGACCTTCGCCGAAACAGCGGCAAATTACTCTTTAGCATGGAGTCTCAATTCGAGGTGCTACTTGAGGACGGCGATATCCCCATGCAAAAGTTGCTACGCGAATTCAAGCGAAACGGCATCTCTTTATCCAACGGTGGAAGTCTGTTTAATAATGCCAAAGTCTGGGAGAAAGAAAAGGGCGATCTGTGGGTAATCACTGATTATGTAAACGGTCGCACTTATACCATCCGCAAAACCGGTGACAAATTGAACGTCTATGCCGGTGTCTTTCCTGAAAGTTGGAATACCTCTGAGAATCTCACCGCAATGCCACAACGGCACGGCAGGCGATGGCTCATAAACGACCAGCACAACAAACGCATGTACACCATCCGAAGCGAAAAGAACCGATTGAACATCTACGACGGTGCAGCACTCAGCGCATCGCCTGACAAGGCTGTAAGGGGATTTGAACCCATCGTGGACATCGTTGTTATGCTTGACTATAGCCGGAGTATGGGCGGCAAATCGCAAGCAATCATGCTCGGTTTGAGCACGCTTATCGGTAGATTAGACATCCTGCCCATCAAATATCGGATCGGACTTATCCGTTTCGCAGAGGCGACAGATGCCATCAAGGTCATCAACGGCGCAGTTGTGACGCAGATGCCACTCAACGAATCGATGCTGGAAAGCTACATGGAGGACCCATTTGGTGGAGACGAGCATCTCATTGACGCGATTGTGGAAGGTGTTCCGAAAGTGAAATTCAGTCCGTATGCAAGCCGATTCTTGCTCATTTTGACAGACGAACCGACGACAGGCAAATATCCACCCGAACGCGCAATCAGTCTATGTCAATCGTTAGGCATCCGTGCCTACGTTATCGGACATCCGCGGGCTACGGATTTCCAGAAAGCCCTCGTCGAACAGACAGGTGGACGTTTCTTCACAATGCCGAAACATCTAAGCAAAACCTATCCAAATCAATAAGTTGTCAGTCGTTAGTTGTCAGTTATCAGTTAAAGAGAATGTTGATGTCTTCAAAAACCACTATGAATACAACAATCCACACACACATAGAACACCTATCCAACCAACTCATAAAAAGATCCGATCTCCAATCCAGCACCGATTGGGTGAAACAGGCACTTTTCACCGTGCCGCGCCACCACTTCATCGAACAATACTACGACGACAAAGAGCCCGACGGAATCGTTCAAGTCGAATCCCCAAACCCGATGCCGGAACAACTGGAACAAATCTACTCCGACAGAGGCATGATGATCCGAGAGGAGCCACACAGTGCAGCGTCCCAACCCAGTCTTATCTTCGGCATGCTAAAGGACCTCCAACTGACCCACGGACATAAAGTCTTAGAAGTTGGAACCGGAAGCGGATGGAACGCAGGACTGATTGCGTTCAGCGTGGGAGACGAAAGCCTCGTCTACTCTGTTGACCTCCAAGCCGATTTGGTAGAGAAAGCGCGACAACATCTGAGCTCTATTGGATTTAATCGTGTCAACCTGAGAGCGGGTGATGGTGGACTTGGATGGGACGGCGAGACCTTCGATCGAATAATCGTTACAGTCGGTTCCGCCGATATTCCGCCAGCGTGGATTCAATCCTTGACAGACGACGGGATTTTGGTGATGCCACTTAAGACAAACGGGGTGGGAGACCCAATCCTTCAACTCCACAAACGGGGCGACAAATTGACAGGAAAATTCACACAATGGGCGGGTTTCATGAACCTACAAGGCAACTTCAAGTCCGATTCCGAGAACGCTCTGAAACCATCTTCGGATCCAGCCGTAGAAGCCTTATTGCGAGAGGAACCGACAACTGTTCCATTTCCGACAGCCTTTGGAACCGATTGCGCCTTTTGGCTCCGTTTAAACGGAGTCCCGATGCAAACGCTTTCGGAATACAAAGGGCAACACGGAATGCACGTTGCCCTGCTGGATAAAGAATTGCCTGCCTTGTATGTTCCTCAATCCGTATACTCCACTAAGACCGGAAAGCGTATGGATGTCTACGGCAATCCACAATTTGTGGACCGCTTCATCGAAGGAATAGAGGAATGGGTGAGTCTTGGAAGCCCCAAACTCACAGACTATCACATCGAACTCATTGATCCTGCCGAGTCAGACGACACGGCATCTTATCATTACATCAACCAGAGACCGAATGCAACACTGCGGTTCTCTTTGAAGAATGCTTCAATATCACGGGATTAAAACCGATCCAAAAGTTAATAACCGAAAGGAGATAACACTATAATGTCAACAACTTCTACAAGTACACAACAACACCGAGAAATGGCAACCGAAGAGGGACCTGTCGCCGTGGCGATCGTCACCGTCAGCGACACACGCACCCCCGAAACCGATAAAAACGCAGCATTCCTACGCGAACAACTCGCCGCAGAGGGAAACAGCGTCACCGCGTATCAAATCATCAAAGACGAACCCGACCAAGTCGCATCAGTATTAGACGAAATGGCGGAAAGCGATGCACAGGTCATCCTTTTCAACGGTGGCACCGGCATCGCCCCGCGCGACACCACATTCGATATTCTCAATCGGAAGTTGGAAAAGACACTTCCCGGATTCGGCGAACTCTTTCGGATGTTCAGTTACGATCAAGTCGGTGCAGCAGCGATGCTTTCACGAGCGACTGCAGGGGTCTACCGCGGAAAAGTGGTTATTTCTACACCCGGTTCAACCGCCGCGGTGCAATTGGCATGGGAAAAGCTGATTGGACCGGAACTGCAACATCTGGCATGGGAAGTCGGACGTTAACCCCATCCCTGCTCTTTGTAGGAGGGAACTCCGATTCCCGACTCTTGCTATAGGTGGGGAAACACCATAGCAAAAACACTCCGATTCCCGACTTTCCGTTTGTGTTACAAGCGTCCGGTGTGGACTCTGAACCTCGCCGAAGTTCAATCTAATTTGCTTCTGGTACGGCAGCTTCATCTATCAATTCACAGTATCCAGCACTGAAAAGGTAGCCGTCGTGGCGGATTGACCATGTGCGTTTCTGTTCATCCGCGCCGGTTTCGGGATTGGGCCACAAGTATTCAGTCCAGTGTCCTGTTCCAGTTGCCATAGCGATCTCCATCCCTAAAGGTCTTTTTCCATAGAGTAAATTCTCTGAAAAAACTCCATAATGTTGCGTTGAAAATAGATCTATGAACTTTCTTCCCTACGATTGGGTTGCTATTGGATATTTAGCACTTACAGGTGTACTTATCCTGATTTTCCACAAAAATGTCGCACACTACTCCCTCTATTTGCTCACACGTGTGCTCTGGATTGCTGGTATTGTATCACTAACGTTCGTCAATGAACAGATGCCGTTTCCCTTGCAATTTCTACGCGATTGGTACCCACTGTCCACCATCGCAATTTTCTATTTCGAGATGGGAAAATTGACACAGATGATGTTTCAACACTATTTCGATGAAACAGTGATCCACTGGGAAAAACGGGTCTTTAAAGGGATGCCAAGCCTTGAACTCAGCGATCGGTTTCCATCCATAATCCTATCGGAGATTTTACACCTCTGCTACTTTAGTTACTACGTCATTGCCGTGTTTTTAGCGGCATGGCTCTACTTCGGCGGGAGGATAGGTCCTTTTCAAGAAACAGTTTTCGCAGAGACACTAACCTTTAATCTGAGTCTGCTTTGCTATCCGTTTCTGCCTGCCACCGGTCCGCGCTACCTTTTTGAAAAGATTCAAGGGAAATTGTCCAAGGGTTTCTTCTTCAGACTCACACATTCAATTGTCTCAAGAGGTTCATCGAAAGGCACAGCATTTCCGAGTTCACACGTCTCGCTATCAGTGATTGTGCTGCTTTACGCCCTCCGTTACGATAGTACAGCGTTTCTGATTCTACTGCCAATGTGTATTGGATTAACCCTCGGCACCGTCTACGGTAGATTCCACTATGCGATTGATGCACTCGTCGGCGCAGCGTTGGCTGGCATCGTCTTTGGCATCACGACCACAATCATTTAGTCTTCATAGGAATTTTGGTATAAAAAACTTAAAGATGGCCTCTCAGAGCACTGATTTTTCCTTGACAGTTTTTTGGATAATATATAAACTTAACGCAGATAGTTGAATGCAAGTGCTCTTCACGGAAACACATCCTCCAAACATTCGACACCTTACTCAAGAAACCTTACTCAAGAAAAAGGGAAAAACCATGAAAAAATACGTTGTACGAATTACGCTACTCCTTCTCATTTTCGTAACCGTTTTTGTTGGGTGTCAGGCAATATCGAATCTCGAAATACGGAGAGAGTTGGGCTTTGAAACACCCATAGAGAAATATACCGGACCCCAAACCGTTGAAGGTCTTATGGAAGCGTTTGATGCGAGATACAGTTCACAAGCAACAAAATGGGCTACCGCTTCAGAGACATCTTCTGGCAAAAAACGCCACCTTGAGTTTACACTGGAACATATAGATGCCGAATACCCTCGTGAAGAATGGCTTCAGATGCTTCTCAATAAAGGGGGCACGATAGAGAATTTCGAGGCTTATAGTGGATACCTCAACGTCCGCTCGGATATGATCTTGAAAGAATTTCACACCGAAAATGACTGGGAGATCGTTAAAGCGAGTTATATTGACACCTTGATCCAAGAGTTCCAACATGAGCATCAACTCATCACTGAAGCGAACCGAGTCCATCCAGAAACAGAAGAGTGGGTTGTGATAGGTGAAAATGCGTTGCCCCAAATTCCGGGGAGAATCTACGTACAAAAAACGGAGTCAACGGCTAACATTTGGCATACGACGCGCACCACAACAAAATCGAAGAACGGAGAGCATATTTCGACTAAGGGGCCCGAACTCTCTGAGAAACAGAAGCTTGATCTTTTGAATACTGGTGTGCAACCAGCAGGCTGGGAAGTCGTGTACGTGGATGAAGATGGAAACCCCATCCGCTAAGACAGATAACTAACTGATAAATCGGAGATTTGCATGTCCAACCAACTGGCAATTTCAGGCGGTACACCTGTCCGCAACATAGAAAGCGAACCGTGGTCCTCATGGCCCCTCACAACAACTGAAGAGTGGGAGTCAAAAGTCGAACCGCTGCTTCGAGAGGTATACCTGAGTAGTAATGAAGGCTCAGGAGGCGCGATGATTGAACGTTTCAACGAACAATACGCCCAATATTCCGGAACAAACTACGCCCTCTTCATGCCGCACGGGACCGATTCAATCAGTGCTGCTTTAGCCGGAGCACTGGACCTCGACGGATTTAGCGATGGAGGTGAGGTCATCGTGCCAAATTATACGTTCGTAGCGACTGCGAGCGCAGTGTTGGAACGTCGATGCACCGTGGTGTTTGTGGACATTTCACCAGAAACGTTTACGATTGACCCAGCAGGTGTTGAAGCGGCTATTGGTCCTGAAACTCGTGCGATTCTCCCCGTCCATCTCGGCGGTCATCCAGCAGATATGGGGGCATTACGTGAAATTGCCCAACGCCACCAACTTGCGATTATTGAGGACTGCGCGCAGGCACACGGCGCAGAATATCAGACGAAAAAGGTTGGTTCTCTTAGTGATGTCGGTGCGTTTAGTTTCCAAGCCTCGAAGAATTTGACTTCCGGCGAAGGTGGCATGGTCACAACGAATGACAAAGACATCCACGACCGAGTCTGCGCCTTCATGAACGTCGGACGTGCTCCCGGTGGTGCAAGATGGGAATATCCACGACTCGGTTGGAACTACCGCCCCTCAGAATATCTTGCAGCGATATTGCAAGTGCGCTTGGAACTGTTGGAGGCACAAACCGATCTCCGCAACCGAAACGCTGCTTATCTCTCCAACGCTCTGGCGACAATTGAGGGTATCACACCGCCAGAACTCGCGCCATGGGTTACCAAACACGGGTATCACCTCTACTGCCTGCGGTACGATTCCAAAGGCTTCGGTGGCAAATCGCGACAGGAATTTGTGGACGCGCTCTCTGCTGAAGGCATTCCGTGTTCCATCGGTTACCGTTCTCCACTTTCACAGGAACCAGGAATGGCACACGTCGCGGAGAAATATCCTCACCTCATTCGATCGTTGCCTTGTCCAAATGCAGCATCAGTCTGTGAACAGAGCGTGTGGCTTTTCCAGAACCTCTTCCTCGGCTCGACAAGAGACATGGATCAGATTGCGGAAGCCATTGCTAAGATTCATCAGGCATGGCGTTAATCTTCTCCCTATGTTTAGCACAAAGCGTGAAGGATTGGGCAAATCTCGTCAGGGATTTTGATGCAACCACAAAGCAGCAAACCGCTCCTTGTCTACGATAACGCCTGCGATTTTTGCCGATACTGGATCGCTCAGTGGCAGCATATCACCGGCGATCGCGTTGAGTATGCGCCGTATCAAGAGGTGGCTGCGGAATTTCCCGATATACCCCTTTCAGCATTCGAGAGATCAGTTCAATTGATTTTCCAGAATGGAACAATTTTGAGCGGTGCAGAGGCTGTGCTGCGTGCCTTGAACAACGGCTTACTTCTCTGGTGCTACTATCACCTGCCCGGGTTCGCAGGCGTGTCGGAGTGGGCCTACCGCTTCGTCGCACAGCACCGCCTGTTTTTCTCGGCACTGACGCGCTGGTTTTGGGGGGCACACACTGAGAGAACAACGTTCTATCTGTCGCGTTGGCTGTTTCTGCGAGGACTCGGTTGTATCTACCTCATTGCCTTTTTGTCCTTGTGGGTACAGATTCACGGGCTTGTTGGCAGCAATGGCATCCTACCAGCAGGGCAGTATTTGGAGGTTGTCCGTCAGCAAATCGGGACAGAAGGTTACTATCTCGTTCCAACACTGTTCTGGTTGAACACGTCAGATGCCTTTCTCCATTTCCTGTGCGCTGGTGGCGTTGTTCTGTCTCTGGTCTTAATCGCAGGCTTTGTACCAACATTCGCCTTAGTCGGTTTGTGGGCGGTTTATCTGTCGCTCGTGACAGTCGGACAAGTTTTTCTGAGTTTCCAATGGGATGTCCTGCTCTTGGAGGCGGGCTTTCTGGCGATCTTTTTCGCGCCACTGCAACTGCGTGATACATTTACACGCACGTTCCAATCCTCCACTGCGTTTTTGTGGCTGTTACGTTGGCTCCTGTTCCGCCTGATGTTTGCCTCCGGGTTTGTTAAACTCGCGAGTGATGAGGTGTGGCGAAACCTCACTGCCCTCAACTTCCACTATGAAACACAACCCCTGCCGACGTGGCTCGGATGGTATACCCATCAGTTCCCGGAATGGTTTCACAAAGCCTCAACTATCGGTATGTTTGCGGCTGAGTTGGTCGTTCCGTTTCTGATTTTCGCCCCGCGACGTGCTCGAACTGTGGGATGCATCGGATTGATAGTGCTCCAAATACTCATCATCCTGACAGGAAATTACTGCTTCTTCAACCTACTGACAATTGTACTGTGCTTCTTGCTCATCGACGATGTGATGTGGAAAGCACTTCTTCCGAAACGGCTTATGCCGACCATCCACACAATTGAAAAACCGCTTCGTCAATATAGACGTATCGGTATAGCGGTAGCAGCAGTGCTTCTCTTTCTGTTGAGCAGTATCCGATTCGGCGGACAACTCTTTAGAGAGGCACAACTTCCAGATGTTGCATGGATCGCCCCATTTCGGAGTGTGAATACCTACGGACTGTTTGCGGACATGACGGAATCGCGTCCAGAAATTATCGTTGAGGGTAGCAATGATCGGATAACGTGGAAGCCTTACCAATTCCGATGGAAACCGGGAGACTTGACGGTTCCGCCTAAATGGGTTGCTCCACACCAACCACGACTCGATTGGCAGATGTGGTTTGCTGCCCTCCAAGGCAGCTATCGCAACACACCATGGTTTCTGAATTTCATGGGAGCGTTGCTACAAGGCAAATCTGAGGTGCTACGGCTATTAGCAGAAAATCCGTTTCCAGACTCACCGCCACGTTATGTCCGCGCGACCCTTTACGATTATAGATTCACGGACCTCACAACAAAACGTTCAGAAGGCACGTGGTGGTCCCGCGAATGGAAAAGGATTTATTGCCCAGCAATTTCACTCCGATAGGAAAGTAACAGACACACCAATGTGTTATCCAATTTCACGAATTAAATAGGAGAATTCATGCCCAGTCAATTTTTAACGGTTGCCTTAGAAGCAGCCAAAAACGCCGAAGAAATTATCACCGCTTACTACACCGGCGATGCCATGAAAGTTGAAATGAAAGCCGATGAAACGCCGGTTACACTCGCCGATAGAGGCGCGGAAAAAATCATCCGTGAAACCATCAAACAAGCGTTTCCAGACCACGGATTCTTAGGTGAAGAGTATGGAATCGAAGAAGGAGATTCCCCTTATGTCTGGATTATCGACCCGATTGATGCCACAAAAAACTACATCCGTAAAATCCCGATTTTCGGCACGCAGATTGCGTTGATGAAAGGCGAAGAACTTATCCTCGGCGTTTCCAATGCCCCACTTTTAAACGAACTCCTCTATGCGGAAGCAGGCGAGGGTGCTTTCCTGAATGGTGAACCGATAACCGTTTCCAATGTGACGCACCCCGAAGACGCAATGGTATGCCACGGTGGGCTGAAGTGGTTTGTAGAAAAAGGCACCTTTCCCGGCATCTACAACCTTATCAACGATGCTGCACGCTCCAGAGGATTCGGAGACTTCTACATGTACCACCTTGTGGCTTCTGCAAGAGCGGATGCTGTCGTTGAAGCGGCGATTAGTATTTGGGACATCGCTGCCATCACTGTTATCGTGCAGGAAGCCGGTGGAAAGGTAACCGATATACAAGGACAAGCGGTTACAAAGAATACTGCTTCATTGGTAGCGACAAATGGCATGCTGCATAACACCGTTTTGGACTATTTTAAAGATGCCTAACAGCGGACTTATGATAAGTTTATGTTCTTGTCAGTAGTGTTTAGCAATTGACTACCAAAAAGGGCGCGTTCGCGGAAGGCCGCTCCAATCAATTTCAGTACCAAAGGCCAATAACATCTCTACTTTTTCTGTCGGTTGGAGCATGCAACTGAGGGAACGGAGCGGATTTTCGTATCTACTCCCCTCAGCGGTTTTCCACGCGCGCGGGGCAGGAATCGCTGCTTGCACCGATGCAATAACCGCCATCGGGTCTTCATCTGGCACCATCGGGTCACGCACCAAGCCTTGCGGATGGTATTTTGAGGGTTTATCCCATTTCGCATAACCGACGATGCTTTTGCCGCGACGCAAAACACGATACTGCTTCATATTGAACTGATGCACCTCTGGATATTCAGGATTCCAATACACAGGAAAATTCTGGTCTGCCCATCTTTTTTTAATGTCATGCAGAACATCAAAGTCTTCAGGATTCACCGATGTCCATTTGAGTTCGGAAGCATCGGAACGTGGCGAGAGTTGCGTGCGTACCTCCCTTGTAACCTCTTGACATCCGACCTTCCGATATAATTGATACGCTTCTCTTGTGTCCGTATCAAGAATACACCCTCGATAATTTTTTCGCTCAAAATATGGATTCAGTTCCCGCATCAATCGGGTTGCGATACCTTGACGACGCATATCAGGGGCAACATACATAACTGTTACCATCCCAAAATCTTGCGGTTTACCCTCAAGATACATATAAGTTTCTGAGCCGAATACATGTCCAACAACTCTTTCATTGACGAATGCTAAACGAACGCCTTCTGGTTCGAGGTATCCGTCGTTAAACTTTTTTTGGTAGTAATCTCTGTTGATATTGAAGGGCCCTGTTGACAACAACTCCCAAACTGCGTCATCGTCACCGGGTTGCCAATGTCTGTAAGTAATCGGACTACGCATGTGTCTCCTTTATTTTTTATCATAAATGACTCTTTTACGAACTCTTCATCAATTTCACCACCAAGCGGCTCGGTGGTGTTCTGTCAAATCAATTTCCTGACCGAAGGATGAAAGCATTATAACGGTTGTTGTGGGTTCAAATGTGCAACCGTATGCACGAAGAGGTGCCTCATACCTTCCGCCTTCCGCTGTTTGCCAAGTGCGGGTTGTCGGTATTGCCGATTGAATTGATGCAATAACCTCCATCGGATCCATATCTGGTGCAATAGGGTCACGAATTAACCCATGTCGATAATATTCTGAGGGTTCATCCCATCTTGCATAACCGACAATGTTTTGATCCTGACGTAAAATACGGTACCCACTCATAGTATACTGATGTACTTTTATGCTTTGTTGATGGCAGCTAACAGGGAAATTCTGTTTTGCCCACATCTCATCTAACTGAGGTATAGCACTTAAATCGCTGAGATTCACTTCCGCCCATTTGAGTTGTGATGCATTCTGATTTGGTGGAAGTTGGGTTTGTAAATCTTGTGTCAATTGTTGGTAACCAACTTTCTGATACAATCGAATCGCTGCCTCTTCATCTGCATCAAGAATGCTGCCACGATACCCCTTTCTTTGGAAGTGTGTATGCAAATCCTGCATTAAGCGAGCAGCTATCCCTTGGCGACGCATATCTTGCGCAACAAAGACAGCACCTACACTTACAAACCTCTGGCACTTGTCTTCAATGAAAAATGAACAGGGCTCACCCCACACATGACCTACGACCCTTTCATTGATAAGTGCTAAACGTATCCCTTCTGCTTCAATATCCTTATTTCTATAGATGTTCTCATCAACTTGCTCAGCAGGTAACAATAATTCCAAAATAGCATCATCATCACCGAGCTGCCAATGTCTGTAAATAATCTTCTGCCGCATAGTCTTCCTTCCGGACGAAATAGTTTTCATTTATACACCAAAACGGATGCACTTTGCTGGAGGACGCGAGATATGATTTCCTTGAATAATTCAAGAGGATGTGTTATACTACATATCAAGCCTTGTGAAGGCGACATGTTTGTAGGAAGGAGAAACACACCAAAATGCACCTTGACTTTCAAAACGTGCTGGATCTGTCTTATGTGGTCGATGAAAATAGTCCATGTGAGCTGCCGATTGATCCTGCCAAAATTTATGACCAAGCGACGTTGGAAAAAGATGGTTATTTTGAAAGCCGTATTGACACGTCCGGACATTACTCTACGCACATGGATGCTCCCTGTTTAATGTATCCCGGTGGGGCAACTATCGCAGAAATTCCAAAGGAGAAACTGACCGGACACGCTGTGTTGATGGACTTTTCAGCGATTAAAAAACCGAACGACGCGGTGACCGCCGAAGATATTAAGGCGTGGATAGCCGAAAATGGTGAGATTCCAGAAGGCAGCATCGTCTTTATGCGGACAGGAATGGATAGATTCGTCTATCAGGACAACTTTAACCGAGAGTGGATCGGCTTCAGTGAAGACGCTGCTGAACTCCTCGTCGAAAAAGGCGTAAAGGTTATCGGGACAGACGCGTGTAGCATCGACTCGGTGGCAGGGCATCCACCCTTACACGACGGTTTACCTCCAGCACATCTCGTTTTTCTTGGAGCCGGTATCCCGCACGTTGAGGATTTGTGTAATCTAAGTCAACTGCCGACACATTTCTATGTTGTAATTGCACCCCTAAAGTTAGCACGGAGCTCCGGGGCACCGACACGTGTGTTCGCGTTTGTATAGGAAACTTAAAGATTAGATATATTTCTCCTTCAGACAGGATTACAACACGGGAACCTCATTTGATTCCAAAAGAAATGACACCTAATATCCCTGAACCGATCTTAAACCTGTTACATGAAATCGGTGAAGTAGGTGGAGAGGGAACCTACCTTGTCGGTGGATTCGTCCGAGACCTCCTGCTCAAACGACCGAGTCTTGATATCGACATCGTTATAGAAGGAGACGCAATCCGAGTCGCAAATGCGATATGTGACAGGTGGAACGGGACATTAGAGGTGCATCCACAATTCGGCACCGCAACCGTTACACCGGAAAATGTTAGCCTTCCGAAAGTGGACTTCGTGACGGCACGCCGTGAAACTTATCAAGACGCAGGCACGTTACCTATAGTGCAAAGCGGGACTATCACTGACGATTTACATCGGCGGGATTTTTCAATCAATGCGCTTGCAATGCGTTTAGATACAAGTGCCTTCGGTGCCATCGTCGATAAGACCGGTGGATTAGAAGACCTCAAATCCGGTATCGTTCGGGTACTCCACAAGCAGAGTTTCATAGACGATCCGACGCGTATTTTTCGTGCGGCTCGGTATGCCGGACGCTACGGTTTTCGGATCGCTGAAACTGACACAATTCTGATTCAGGAAGCACTACCCGTATTAGCACGACTTAGCGGTGAACGGATACGGAACGAGATTGACAGACTACTTCTTGAAAAGAATGCATCAGAGATTGTAGAACATCTCACACAACTCGACGTATGGAAAACTATCTCTGAAGGGTGGAATATATCAACGACGTTTGCATGCGATTTTAAGAAAGCCGAACGGGCGATAGCTTGGGCATCTACACACCTTACGGATGAAGAATTTCAACCCGAACTCGTGCGCTGGATGGCATTTTTGGGAACCGGAACGCCAATCTATCAGATCGAGGCACTCAGTTTAAAACTCGTATTGGAGCATCAACTTCAACGACTCATAAGCCGGGCGAAAGCTGCAAAACATCAGGTGTCGCTCGAAAAAGTGACACACGCTGCCTTTGCGAAACTCGGAATTCCACTATCAGAGAACGCGTTTATCGAATATCAAAAAGGAAAATGGTGCATTGTTGATACCGATAATACGATAACCTACGTATGCGGCGATGGGCATCTTTATCGAGTGCAAACGCCACTCACTGCTTACAGAGAGTTGGAACAAACACTCGCGCCTGTGAAGGAAACAGCAAGACCGAGTGAAATATACCAACTGCTAAAACCCTATCCAACTGAAGCACTGGCACTCGGCTGTGTAAATACGACCCTGCCAAAATGGAAACGGGAGAAAATAAAAGACTACCTTTTTGTTTTGCGAAAGACCGAACCCTTTATCACAGGAAAAGACTTGATTACTTTGGGGGAAAAACCGAGCAAGAATTTTGAAACTCAACTTTGGAAATTGTTCGCGGCACAATTAGACGGAGAAATAAACAAAAAAGAGGAGGCATATTCCCGCTTACGAACTTTTGTATAGCAAGATTTGGCTTGCAAGCGGTGCCAAATAGATAATGTCTAATTTCGATCCTTATGTAGCAATCCTTAGAGTTACCCAGTTCATTATTCTGTTAACCTTTCACGAGTGGGGCCACGCCAAATCAGCAGATATGTTAGGGGATCCGACAGCGCGCGATCAGGGACGGATGTCATTGAATCCGGGTGTACATATTGATATTATTGGCACCCTGATCCTCCCACTGCTCGGTACACTTTTTGGGGGCGGTTTCTTTGGTTGGGCAAAACCGGTGCCGGTTAACCCTTACAATTTGAAAAACCCAAGAAGAGACCTGATGCTTATCGCCGCTGCGGGCCCATTCATGAATATCGTTCTCACTTTTGTGATTTTGGGAGCACTCAGTATAGTATTGGAATTTACAGGTTTTAATCCGCGTCAATCTCCACTACATGATGAAATTAACAGGCAAGTCATTATTACAGCGTTGATTAGTGTGTTTCTCGCAGCATTCAATATGCTCCCACTTTTTCCGTTAGACGGTTTCAGTGTTGTGAGAGGTTTGCTCCCGAGAGAAGCAGCATTCCAATTTGAAAAATTGAGTCCGTATGGCATGCCGATTCTGATGTGCCTTATTTTTCTTCCGGGTATCTTCGGTATACCAAATATTGTATTTAATTTCCTTGGCGATGTCAGTTACGGCACGCTCAATTTGATAGCAGAAATCGTGGGTCTACGATAGGCAAAATTACCATTCTACCTTAAAATTCGGAAACACATATCCACAAATACCACAGAGACTACCTTCACTAAAAAAGATAAAAATGTTAACTGAAACGACTCCAACTTCTGACGCTACAGTCCCGATGTACTCCGTGAAATTAGATGGTTTTGAAGGACCATTAGATTTGCTCCTCCATCTGATTCAGAAGGAGGAGATGGATATCTATGATATTCAGATCGCGCAAATTACGGATCGGTATCTGGAGTATGTCAATTTAATGGAGCAGCTGGATCTTGATGTGGCATCCGAATTTTTGGTGATGGCAGCGACACTTCTGCATATTAAATCGCAGAGCATTCTTCCGCAACTCACTCCAAGTGCCGAACACGCAATCGGCGACCAAGAGCAACTCGTTAAACAGCTCTTAGAGTACAAACAATTCAAAGAGGCTGCTCAAGTCTTAGATGTCTACGCTGAACGACAGACATGGGTCTATAATAGAAGTCCTAAACTGCATGCCGATTTAGATGGCACACGTGAATTCGAGATTAAAGCGTCGCTGTTTGATCTGCTTACCGCTTTCAAGACGATAAATGACCGCGCTGCAGAGGTAGACCCCGAAGAGTTGTACGAAACAGTCGAAGAAGAAACAATCACCGTTGAAGACAAAATCGGCTTCATAGAGAGGCAGTTGGAGATCGCAGACCAACTTTTATTCGATGAACTGTTTCCGTTATCCGCAAGCAAAGCGGATTGGATTGTTACGTTCCTCGCCATTTTAGAACTTATTCGGATAGGGAAAATTGTCACCGTTCAAACCGACCACTTTGAGAGCATTTACATCGTTAAACAGGAACATCAAGCGTCTGCGCGCGAGGTCGCGCCGCCTCCGACCGTAGAAAATCCTCGTTCAGAAGAACGAGACTATTAGGAACTTTGTTTATGGATTCTGAATATGTTACCGCTGTCGATCCGGTAGAGGAACCGGGCCCAATATCGATGCCAAAACCTAAATCAATTTTGGAAGCGATTCTGTTCGCTGCGAGCGAACCGATTTCGGTGGACCAGTTTCAAGCAGTGCTGCCGGAGTTAGACAAGCGCGCTATCCGGAGAGAACTCGACGAACTGCGCCAAGACTATCAAGAAATGAGACGCAGTTTCCGCCTTGTTGAAATAGCAAACGGCTATCAAATTTGCACGCGTCCACAATACGCGGAGTGGATTCAGAAGTTTTATACTCGACAGGTTCGCGTTACGCTCTCTCCATCTGCCTTAGAGACGCTTGCAATTGTTGCCTACAAACAGCCTATCACACGTGCTGATGTCGCAGCACTCCGCGGCGTAAATAGCGATAGCGTCCTCAATTCACTCCTTGAAAAAGGGCTTGTTTGTATCGCTGGCAGAAAGGCGGGTCGCTCACTGCTCTTCTCAACCACAGACGAATTTCTCCAACAATTCGGATTGAAGGATGCATCTGAATTGCCTTCACTCGATGAAATTGACGAACTCCTCAATACACCTAACATGGGCGAACCTACCGAAAGCCTACTTCCAGAAATGATGGAGGAGCGCGCAGAATAATGAACTACAATTCATGGTTCCAGTGCAGCGAAGGATGTGATGAAACGTATCCGCTCACTGAAGTTATCTACCGGTGCAAAAACTGCGGCGGGCTTTTAGAAGTCCAACACGACATAGATGTGCTGAAACAGCGTAGTGCTGCGGACTGGAAATCGCTCTTTGAGCACCGCTACATGAGCACACAATATCCGTACGGTAGCGGTGTATGGGGAAAGAAGGAACTCGTTTGTCCGAACATTGATGATAAGAACATCATCTCTATGTGTGAGGGTGGCACCAATCTGTTCTGGGCAGAACGTTTCGGGGCACAACTCGGCTTAAGGGACCTGTGGATTAAGCAGTGTGGTAACAGTCATACCGGTTCTTTTAAAGACCTTGGTATGACCGTTCTGGTCTCAATGGTAAAACAGATTATGTCTGAGTCTGGAGACCTCCGCGCTGTTATGTGTGCTTCTACTGGTGATACCTCTGCCTCTTTGGCAGCGTACGCCTCCGCGGCAGGTATCCCAGCAATAATTCTCTTACCGAAAGAGAAGGTTACGCGTGAGCAGCTCATTCAACCCATCGCCAATGGTGCGTTGACCCTTTCGCTTGAGACGGATTTCGATGGATGTATGGAAATCGTCCAAAAACTCTCTGCCCGAAAAGATTTCTATCTTGCGAACTCCATTAATTCTATCCGCATTGAGGGGCAGAAAACGATTAGCATCGAAATCGTCCAACAGTTCGATTGGGAAGTGCCTGATTGGATTATCATCCCAGGGGGGAACCTCGGCAACGTTTCAGCACTCGGACTCGGTTTTCTAATGATGTTGGAACTCGGTATCATCGACAAACTTCCGCGGATTGCTTGTGCCCAAGCCGAACGCGCAAATCCGCTCTACCGAAGTTATCAGACAGATTTCACGGAGTTCCACGCCATCACAGCACAAGCGACACAAGCCACAGCAATCCAGATCGGCAATCCCGTCTCAATCCACCGTGCTATCCGAACCCTGCGACGGTTCGATGGAATTGTTGACCAAGCAACAGAAGCAGAATTAGCAGACGCTGCGGCGAAAGCCGATAGAACAGGGTTATTTAACTGCCCACATACCGGAGTAGCATTGGCTGTCCTTAAAAAAATGGTTGAGCAAAAGCAGATCCTCCCCGATGACAGGGTCATCGTTATCTCCACAGCCAACGGACTCAAGTTCCCGGATTTCAAGGTCGCATATCACAACTTCACACCTGATGAACCACCACCCCGTTACCTAAATGCCCCAGTTGAATTAGAAGCAGACTATGAAGGCGTTCTGAAACAGATTTCCACACACCTTGATGTATAATGTGCTGCTTACAGAAGTGTCCTTCTGCACTAAGACCGTAGGGGCGATCTCCTGAGGACGATAGCACGTCTTCTAATCAGCATCTGCGGACCTCAACGACACATCCAATAGAGCACCTTCTTTGAAACCAACGCAAGAGGTATTGGTCAGAATTTGCAAAAAATATGCCAAATATGGTATAATCTAAATGTTAGTTTACTAACTTAAGCCAAAATTAATAAACAATAGGAGTGAATGAATGTCAGAACAGTATCAGCCTAAGCCTGAACATAAATTTACCTTTGGATTGTGGACCGTCGGTAATCCAGGACGGGACCCATTTGGTGATGTTGTCAGGCCCCCCTTGAAACCCACATACACTGTCCAAAAATTGAGCGAATTGGGTGCTTATGGTGTCAATTTACACGATAACGACCTTGTTCCTTTCGATGCCACAGCTGTCGAACGCGATAACATTGTCAGCGAATTCAAAAAGGCACTCGCCGATCACGGCATGAAGGTGCCAATGGCGACAACGAATCTTTTCTACCACCCAATCTTCAAGGACGGCGCGTTTACCTCTAACGACCCGAAGGTCCGGGCGTTTGCAATCCAGAAAACCTTGAACGCTATTGACCTCGGCGTAGAATTAGGTGCGACCATTTACGTCTTTTGGGGTGGACGCGAAGGCGCAGAAGTAGATGCCTCTAAAAACGGACCGGATACCGTCAAATGGAACCGCGAGGCGATGAACTACTTCACGCACTACGTCAAAGACCAAGGGTATGATCTCCGATTTGCGCTTGAGGCGAAGCCGAATGAACCGCGCGGCGACATCTACCTACCCACGACAGGGCACATGCTTCACTTTATCGAAACGCTTGACCACCCGGAAATGGTCGGCGTTAATCCCGAATTCGCCCATGAAACGATGGCGGGGTTAAACTTTCTCCACGGTGTCGCACAAGCTTATGAAGCAGGCAAACTCTTCCACATCGACCTCAATGACCAGAAGATGAGCCGTTTCGACCAAGACCTGCGCTTCGGTTCCGAAAACATCAAAGGTGCGTTTTTCCTCGTTAAATTCCTTGAGGACATGAACTGGGATGGCAGCCGCCACTTTGATGCTCACGCGTATCGCACTGAAGATGAACAAGGGGTTTGGGACTTCGCTGCAGGATGCATGCGGAGCTACCTGATTTTGAAGGAAAAAGCACGCCGTTTCAACGAAGACGCGGAAATTCAGGGGATTCTTGCGGAACTGCAAGCACGCGATCCCGAACTTGAAGCACTCATGGCAAACTATAACGCTGAGAGCGTCGGGAAACTGAGAAAGATAGACTTTGAACCGGACACCCTTGCACAAAAAGGACTTGGATACGAGAAATTGGATCAACTCACATTTGAAGTTTTGACGGGAGTCAGGTAATCTAAGGCTCCCTGGAAAAAAGTTGGAGCTTCGCCTATGAATACGCTTATTATCGCTGTTTTGAGTTTTGTCGGCTTCATCGTCGCCTATCATACGTACGGTAAATGGTTAGCGAGAAAAATTTTCGGATTAGATGCCCAAGCAACGGTTCCGAGTCAAGAACTGAGAGATGATGTCGATTACGTCCCCACCAAAAAAGAGGTCATCTTCGGGCATCACTTCACAAGCATCGCTGGCACAGGTCCGATTGTTGGACCCGCAATTGCCGTTTTTTGGGGATGGTTACCGGCATTGCTGTGGGTCGTCCTTGGGTCCGTTTTTATAGGTGCTGTTCACGACTTTGGCGCGCTCGTGGTTTCGCTACGTAACCGTGGGCAGAGCGTTGGCGAAGTTGCGGGTCGAATGATAGGACCCCGCGCAAAATTTCTCTTCCTTTTCGTTCTCTTCATGGGCTTGACGATTGTCCTTGCTATCTTCGGTTTGGTCATCGCCCTCATTTTCTCCTATTATCCAGAATCTGTGCTGTCGGTCTGGGTGGAAATCCCGCTCGCTATCGCCATCGGTCTCTGGATCTATCGCAGGGGTGGCAATATCCTGATCCCATCTATCGTTGCACTCGGTATCATGTACATAGGGATGGCAGTTGGGGCATACATTTTACCGATCGACTTAAGTCAATGGCTCGGCATTCCACTCCTTGGACAAACCTATCTGAACGTTGTGGTGATCTGGACGCTGGTGCTTTTTGTCTACTGCTTTATCGCTTCCGTACTACCAGTCTGGACACTTCTACAACCCCGCGATTTTATTAATAGCCACGAACTTGTATTAGCACTGCTCCTACTGGTGCTTGGACTCGCCGTAGCAGGCTTAACCGGCAGAGCAGATTTAACGGCATCCGCCCCTGCTGTTGCCTCAGACATTCCACCGGATGCCCCACCGATCTGGCCCTTCCTCTTCATTACGATTGCGTGTGGTGCCGTCAGCGGTTTCCACTGTATGGTGAGTTCTGGGACCTCCAGCAAACAGGTTGCCTCTGAGAGCGACGCGCAATATGTAGGATACGGGGCAATGCTACTCGAAGGTGGACTTGCCGTTATCGTTATTCTCGCTTGTTGTGCTGGCATCGGTATGGGGATTTTTAATCGCGCTGGTACTGGTGCAAATTACAGGTTTGAACCTATTGTCAAAGCAGATAGTGCAGTCCCTGTTACGAATCATGATGCTTGGAAAGCGCGTTATGCTATCAAAACGGAAACGAATGCTGATGGAACTACCACGGTCGTCAGCGGTTGGGTAAGCCACGGACTCAAGGCAAAGGTAAGCGCGTTTGTTGATGGGGGTGGGAATTTCCTCGCCTCCCTCGGTATCCCGCTTAAGATGGGGATTGCGATTATGGCGGTCCTCGTTGCGAGTTTCGCTGCTACAACGTTAGACACAGCCACCCGACTCCAACGGTATGTTATCTATGAACTGGCACAAACGGTTAACTTCAAGCCTTTGATGAACCGTTATATAGCAACTGCGTTTGCATTAGTGCTCGCTGCTGCAGTTGCCCTGCTACAAGGACCGAGCGGTCCCGGCAGTGGTGGTTTGACGCTTTGGCCCCTCTTCGGCGCAACGAATCAACTCTTAGCAGGATTAGCCTTCATGGTCATCGTCTTCTACCTCGTCCGTCGGAATAAACCGATCTGGTTCGCAGCCCTTCCGATGATTGTCATGCTCATCATGCCTGCGTGGGCAATGCTACACCAGATGTTCAATCCGGAAACAGGTTGGCTCTTTGAAGGCAAGTATTTGCTCTTCGGATTCGGTGTTGTCGTGGAAGCCTTACAGATTTGGATGATCGCTGAAGGTGTCATCGCATGGAGAAACGCCCGCGGGAATTACCCGGAACTACCGCCGTTGGAAAGCGTTGCTGCCGATTAACTTGCCGATAAGTAGTACCGTCTCACTGGTCAAAACCTCTCACAAGGATAACTGAAACGAAGTGTTAACCAATCGAATTTCCGAAAGCCCTCTACTTTTACGAGAAGGCTGGAAAACGCTAATGTCCCTTCAAGGGGAAATTAAAAAAATAACGGACCAGTTGAAAAAAGGAAATATGAATCCCGGAATAGGAAATAAACCAATTGGCAACGGAATTACCGAATCACGAACCCGCGGCGGTGCGCGGGTCTACTGGAGAATCAGAGGCGGTCAGACTGAAATTTTAGGAATTTCTGGCAAAGACAATCAGCAGAAGGTAATCAACGAGGTTTTACAACATTTTGGAGATAAATAAAAATGGATAAACCTTACGTAACTATTCAGCGAAATAATTATAAACTAACGATCTATTGCGGAATCACACCTCTGGATCCCAACAATGATAACGTTGATGTTCAAGTCACTTTTCCGAACGGTGAAAGTTTTTCCGCAGTCTTTTTTACTCTTCAGAATATTGACACTTTGATGAAAGACTACGAAAAGACTGGAGAAGGTGCTAATGGCTTGTATTTTTGGACATCTGATATGCTGATTGTTCAAAGACTTACGGAACAAACTATCTGTGAAGCAATTGACAATTTGTTAGCAGAAGAAGAGTTTGAATCTGTTTTTTCAAAAGATCAGGACTCTACGATTATTTCTCCCAAAGACGGGGCTCGGCTCTTCAAGCAGTTCGATGAATCTTTATAGAACTCCTATTTCTCAGAAATCCACTGTTTTTATGTAATCGGTTTTTCAGCAGCATCAACGCCGGGAACAGCGTATCCGTGCTGCGCGAGTGCAAGGCATAATTGTCCTGACACACAACTGATGTCTAATTCACCGGTCAAACCTCTCAAACCAACTTACATGACAGATCAATTTTTATATTGAAGTCACGCTATGCCAAGTTCAACATTTTCCTTTAACGTGCCCAGCGAATTTGAATCCACAGAAGTTCCGATCTATTTCACAAGCGAAGACAATTCCCCCTCTGATGCCCACATTGACGTGTTTGTCAATAAAGTGAAACTCAGGCTTTTTATTGATACTGGACACGGGTATGGCACTGTGAGTCTACCACCATCTGTTTTGAACAGATTAGAGGTCATATACACAGGTGGCACCAAAGAAAACCACGATTTCAAAGGGCAGAAATATGAGTCACGCCAGTACCTTCTACCCAAAGTCGAAATCGGATCTCTCGTTTTGGACCAATTGCCAGGTTACGAATTCTTCTCAAGATACGATGACTTGGGCGGGCTTATCGGTTTAACGTTCCTAAATCAATTCAACGTCCTCATTGACTATCCAAACAGAAAATTCGGTCTGTATCGGAAAGATTTCTATCCAGATTACCTAAAATCGCAAGGTTGGACGAAAGTTCGGTTAGTTCCACCACTGAGCTTACCGGTTAAACTCAAAGACTATGAGGAAACCTTCATTTTCTGCTTAGATACGGGAGTTGTAGCTGTTGACGAGGAGAGGCATTCCTACGGGATGATCCGTTCTGCGTCGAAACTCGGTAAGTTGCTACAGCAAAACGAAACCCTTGAACCCGATCCAAGCGACGTTGAAGTATTGGGAAAATTTAGTTCAAATCAGTTCCGAACACCTTGCAATTACCCACTCGCGCCGATGGATTTTATGCTTGTGGACTATGAATATCCCAAGAGGGACGGTTTTTTAGGGCATAATTTCTTTTCCAAGTATTCAGTCTTTATCGATTTCACTCAGGATGAACTCCATCTCCGCCCACGTAATAACTAATTTGGAAAATCCGTTCTTACGGAAAATTTGGTTGATAGTAGCGGAGGGCACGTTGACGTAAAGCGGAGCAAAGGCTTACGAAGACTCAAAATGAGGAGGAAACTCTAATGAATGAACCTTGGATTAGCAATATGGGAATGGTAGGCGGCATACTCGATTCATTGCTGCCCCCTTTGCAACTCAGGATCGCCTTCTGGAGATTCCGACAAATGCTCATCAAACCAAGTAAGTACCCGCTGCCAATAGTCAACCACATTCGGATAACGTCCTCGTTGCGGTGTATGCCCTTCATTCTCATATCGTGCTAAAACTGCCTTTTTTCCGAGTCTACGTAAACCGGAGAACATTTCCCCTGCCTGCGGGACAGCATCGTCGTCTAATGCACCAACAATCAATAATAAGGGTGTTTCCACCTTGTCAAGGAAAAAGATCGGGGAGTTTTCAATATATCGTTCTCGGAATTCCCAAAGGGAACCCCCCATTTTGCCCTGACTCCTCTCCGCCCAAGTGATCCAAGGGCTATCTCCGCCTTCTGTTAAATATCCATATAAACTAATCAAATCGCTAACCGGTGCACTACTGACAGCAGCCGCAAACCGAGACGTTTGCGTAATCAATGCATTGACACAGTACCCTCCGTAACTGTGCCCCATCACTCCTAAACGTTTGGCATCAGCAATTCCCATGTCAACTACCGCATCTATACCAGAGAGAACACACTCGGTTAATTCCTGAATCGGTGCGTTGGTTTCCATAGGCATATCTGGGAGAAAGACAACGTAACCTTGCTTCGTGAGCAGAAAATTATGTCCCGTACCATCTGTTCCGAAATCGTTGCCCCTATGTGATAGAAAAGAACCACCATAAACCTGTGTGATTAACGGGTAACTCTGTCCTTCAACATAGTCTGCAGGGAACAACAATGCGCCTCTTAACTGTTTTCCAACGGGAGTCTGCCAAGTAATACTCTGAAAAGTACCGAGAGGTGTCTTTTCAATGCCGGAATTTAGGCGGGTAAGTTGTCTTGGGTTTTGAAAGTCAGCATCCGCTATCCACATCTCGGACGGATGACTTATATCTTCAACACTATAGAAAATATTACCCGTCTGAGGTGCAACATCCATATTTCCCTTCCTATTATACACCCGCGTTTCTTCAACCAACCTTGTGATTTTCCGAGTTTTCAGGTTGATGCGATGAAACCCATGTTCTGTCCCCCTCAATGTCTGAACGGACACCGACTCAGTATTGTCTGGTGACCAGACGGTATCTGCTTCAGCCTGTCGAACAAGCCGAACGACACGTCGGTCAAATCCATCTGTTAGTTTCTCAATGGCTCGACTGGCGACCTCAATGCGCCAAAGATGCCCTCGGGCAACACAGAACAGGTGTTGGCTATCTGTACTCCATAAAGGTGGGTGTGAACTGTTTGCCAGTTCAACATCGGTATCCTGAGTGAGGTTTACTTGACTACCATCAACCGTCGAAATGAGAAAAAGCTCCGATTTTGATGCTTCGGTTGAGCCGGGATACCCCTCTGTTGTATAAGCAATATAGCGACCATCTGGAGACCAACTAAACAAAAGTCCATGGAACTTAAGTGAATCCGCAATCAACTTTGGCGGAGTGCCATCAAGCGGAAAAAGATAAAACTCGTACATTCCTTGAGCGTTTTCTAATTTCTCAAATCCCCGAAAGTTCACAACCCCGACAGTTGCACCATCAGGTGAAAGACGAAGACCAAATGGATGGAATCCTTGCGCTAACGTCTGGACTTCACCCGTTCCGATTGTTATCACGCCTACATCTGAGCGAAACCAATGTCCCCATGAGGGCCACCATAGTTCAGATTCACCTTCGGGGTTTTCTTTGTTTATAGGTGTTTCCTCAGGAACACAACTCGCAAAAACTGTAACAGATACCGCTTCTCTGTCTGGTAGTGTTTCTTCCATCACCTCTGTTTCCGGTTGCAGCTTGACAACGATCCGCGTCCCATCAGGTGTCCAGAGCGGCGGTGGACCGCTCTGCGAAAACGGTCGAATTGTGACCTCACTCGCGAGTCGCGGCTCATCTTCGCCCCTTTCCCATACCCACAACTGTGCCTTCCCATGCTTATCCGAATAAAAAGCCAGTTTCTTTCCATCCGGTGACCATGCAGATCTATAACTTGTCCCCCAATTCGGTGTGAGATTTCGTGATTCTCCGTTCTTAACAGTAGCAAGCCAAATTTCACTTCCTTCAAACCCCTTGTTCAAACCTGAAGGTAGGAAACGTTCAGATATCCTCCTTGCTTGATGTCTACGATAATTCTGAACAACGACAGCAAGCTGATTGCCATCAGGCGAAACAGCAATTGAATGAGAATTAGAGAGAAGTTCCAGGCAAAGAATATCATTAATACTCTCCCGCATATCGTTATACTGCACCATTCCATCCTTGTCGATCAAATCAAATTCTCTAGCTCGGTGAGAAGTCCGTAATATCTGTTAATTCTGATTCTGCTATCAAGAGCGGCATACCTCGCAGTACACCACGGTTCGGCGTACATACAAGATAGGTCATCGACTCAAGTATCGCAACCACAAATTCTTTGTTACGCGGGTCCGGTTTCCCCACCTCCACATAATAGTCTTTGCCTCGTTTCTGATAGGCAATACTGAAAATACGTCGATCTGAGACATCCCAGTCCAGCGTCTCTTCCGCAAATTTCTTGACAGATTCCCAGACTTCCTCTGCTTGGGCATCGTCTTTCGCTTTAGGAATAAAAAATTTTGTTTCCGTCGTCATTTTGATTCCTCTCAAAAATCATCTGGTACAGGGAACATTGTGATTTAGAAATTCTGAAGTGATAGCACCTATGCCTCAGCTAAGCAGCTACTTTTTCGGAAAAGTAGCGATCTAACAATTCTTCCAAATCAAACAGAGAACCATTTAAATGGACAGGATCAATTGTTAATTCTGTTGCCTCAAGGACAAGATTATCTAACAACTCTGATGTAATAACAGTATTATCCAGATCAAACAGATAATGATTTAATTGGACAAAATCTGCGTTTATTTTCTCTGCAAATGTGGTTCCTCTTCGGTTCACTGCGCTAATGCGATCCTCAATTTGCGATGCAAGCAACCGCTTTCGCGTAGATTCCACTATTTCCTCAAAGATACCCTCCTCTTTGAGAAAATCATCAAAACTGTCTCCTTCATACTTATTCATAATCAACCTTTGTGGTAGTACGAAAGAAGGCGAGGCATAGAGACCCCGCCTAATAATAAATCTTGGAGCTACCAGAAGCAGGCACTATGCTGGCAATGCCTCAACCGCCTCAAAGAAATCAGCATTCGACGCACTAAACCCGTACTGCTGTTCCACCTCCCGAATAGCGATTTCCGTTGTGAACAGGTTATCGTAAGTATCCGGGAATTCCACGCCGGTTGTGGCATCACGAAACAGGATGATATTATACCCGTACCGTGCCATCGAACGGATACCGTAATCTCTCCCCAAGACACACCAATTCGTTGCGAAACCAGCGAAGAGCAGATGCAAGATACGCCGCTCCTCCAAGAGTTCATGCAACTGCTGCCCGGTTGCGATGACGAACTCTTCCGGTTTCACATCAATCGCAGGGGAGACAGCAAGTTGCGATGCGAGTTTGTCCCAATGGATGCCGATACCCGGCGGCTGGCTGCGAGGTCCCTGATAAACGGCGTAGTCCCCCGCACGGCTTCGGAAATCGGAGGGGGGCCATGCTGAAGGTGTAGACGGTTCAGGCGGTTTGTGCCGTTCGAGTTGCGGATATTGCTCCGCTACCGACGGAGAAGGGGCATGAACGATCGTCAAACCCGCTTCCCGTGCAGCATTTATCACAGGGACAACGCACTCCTTCGTTATCTGCGCCGCGCGTTCTATCCAGCTTTCAATGAAATGCACGTTCCACAAATCAACGAGGACCAAAGCGGTCTCATCAACCGGTAACGGCATCTCAAATTCGCGCCGGATGAAAGCAGTTTCACGGCACGGCACATCTGCTGGCGTACTATCCTGAAAATATCGGACGCGTAAATTTAGCGTTTTCACTTTGGCTCCTGAAATAGCGATTCGTCAAGTTCAGCGTTTATTGTGACACTACTTATACGAGTTTCAGTGAACTGTTCACCCTCTACATTCTGCACAACATGATAAGGGATTTTGACACCCTCAACATCGCGATAATCGTCCATGACGGCTTCCTTATTCAGTGCAACACCCTGTTCCGTCTCGCGGAATTCCATTTTCACTATATAGTGGGTCTCTTCACTGATAAAGACTTTGAGTGCTTCACCCGAAGGCTGTTTGACAAGCAGAATGGCAGTGGGTTTTCCCATTACCTCCTCCGTGCCAGCGTGTTGGACCGAACCATTGTCCTGTATCAGATTTGCAAGTAGCCAAATCGGCTCTCTGAAAATGCCGTCCTTCAAGGAAGCCGTCATTTCCGGAGGCAAGGGTTGCGGTCCCATAGGGGTCAGTGCAAATCCAGAAGTGCCATCAAAGGCAACACTCATTTCTCCTTGGGGCATCTTGATATCTTGACGCAATTTGTCCGGATAGACTTGGTATATTTTTACATCAAGGTTCATCGGTCCCATTGGTGAATTAGCCGCAGTGCGCCCCTCTACAACAATATTTTTCACTGCTTGCAACTTCTCAAGACCACCGTGTGCCTCGACTGCCATTGCGACGATCTCTTTGGCTTTCGCCATGTCGCCTTCACTCGCTTCAGGCATCGGTTCCGCAGGTGGTGGAGGTGCGGGTTGCTCTATCTCAATCACGTTAACTTCCCCGAACTCATCAAGCGGTCGGTCAAAATTGGCTTTGTTTCCGACAGTAACAATCGTGAGTGCGTCCGGATGGAGATACTTCTGTGCGACTGCCTGTACATCCTCCGCTGTGACCTTAGCAATGTTATCGGTAAAGGTTTCAAGGAAGCCTGGGGCATAACCGCGATAGTCGAGCATCATCTGCTGAAAGGCGATCTGTGCACTACTCTCAAACCCAAAGACAAACGAATTGATGAGTGAATCTTTGGTACGCTGCAACTCTGCTTCCGGTACAGGCGTATCTCGGAGACCTTTGACGACATCAACAATGAGTGAGATCGCTTCTGCCGTTTTCTCGGTACGGGTTTGCGAATAAGCGAACCATTCCCCCGGATTCGTGTAGTAACTCGTTTGCATTATGCTACCGACCATATAAGCGAGACCGTGTTTCTCGCGCACTTCCCTCATCAAGCGAGACGTGAATCCGCCTTCACCGAGTATATCGTTCATGACCCGAAGTGCAAAGAAGTCGGGAAAATCAGGTGTGCGCTTGATGCCGAAATGCCCGATTAACATCACTGACTGCGGGAGATTCTTGAAAATATAATTAACGGAGGGTTTCGGGGTAGGATCCACGGTTGGAACATCAGGAAATGCAATAGCTGCGGGTTCCCAACCCTTAAACACTTTTTCCAACTGTGCGATCAAGGTTTCCGTTTCAAAGTCACCGGTAATCGCGAGCATCATGTTATCGGGGTGGTAATATTTCGCATGAAAGGCTTTGAGATCATCAACAGTGATACTTTCTATGCCCGCCATTTCGGTATACCACCCGAAGGGATGGTCGATTCCGTAAAGCAGCGCAGAGAAGTTGCGCCACGCGAGTTGAATAGGGTTATCGTTGCGGCGACGGATACGTTCGATCGACTGCTGCTTGCGGAGTTCCAATTTGTCTTCACGAAACGCGGGATTCCTGAGCACATCCGCAAAGATTACCAATCCTTTCTCGATGTCTTCTGCGAGTGTTGAGAGATTAATCGTGCCATACTCGCGGGACATGCCGACTTCAACAGAAGCCGCCATTGATTCTAATTCCTCGTTCAGTGCGTCCGGTTCACGCGATACCGTGCCACCTGTTCGCATAACGGTTGCGAATATTGATGATAAACCCACCTTATCCGCAGGATCGTAGATGTCACCGGTTTTAATCAAGCCGCTGATGTTGAAAAGCGGTAACTCGTGGTCCTCAAGGAGGTAAAGCACCATCCCGTTCGAGAGCATCCGTTTCTCTGGAACAGGCGGTTTAAACTCAATCGGTTCAAAGGTAAGTTCTTCGTGTGGTTTCGCGAATGTAGACGGAATACCCCACACGATAAGGCAGGCAATCAGCGTCGCGATGCCCAATCCGGTAAAGGTTTGTTTCTTCATTATTCGCTGCCCTCCGTATCTTCACCGGCGGGTGCTTCTGCCTCTTTTTTAACGAGTGTACCGACGGTGCGGTTGCTTTTCGTGAAATAGGTTTTTGCGACTCTCATGATGTCCTCTGGCGTAACTTTGTATATGTTTTCACGCCATTGTAGAATATAACGCCAATCGCCAGCGATCGCTTCAAAGAAGGTGAGTTGACGTGCCATACCAGCGTTCGAGCTGAGCCCTCGGATGAAACTGGCATCCACCTGTTTGAGAATCCGTTTGAACTCTTTCTCAGCAACGGGTTCGGTTTTGAGCCTTTCAAGTTCGGCGTAAATCGCTTCTTCAAGGTCGACAGTTGTGTGTGGCGATCGTGGTGCACCATCTATGACGAAAAGATTGTCGTAGCGCGCCCCCGGATACCCGTTCAATGAATCAGCAGAGATGGCTATCCCCTTCTCAACAATGTTTTTGTAAAACCGAGAGGTGCGTCCATCGGAAAGGATCGCGCTGATAAAATCGAGTACATAGTCGTCGAAATGTGGAATTGTCGGTTTATGGTATCCAATCATGATTTGCGGTTCGGCATCAAATTCGACTTCCACACGACGTTCACCTTCCTGTGGCAGTTCCTTAGTTGTCACTTCAGGAGGGAGCGGCTGTGACGGTATATCACCGAAATGCTTCTCAATGAGCGAGATGGTCTCGTCTATGTCGATATTCCCGATAATAGCCATGACAGAGTTATTCGGGGCATAGTGGATACGAAAAAACTCTTCCGCCTTGCGCCGATTCAGCATGGCAATATCCGAGGGCCATCCGATAATTGGTATGCCGTAAGGGTGTGCAGTGAATGCAGTCGCCATAAACTGTTCATAGAGTTTACCACCCGGTTGGGTATCAACACGCATCCGGCGTTCCTCTTTGACCGCCTCGCGTTCTACATAAAATTCGCGTAGAACAGCGTTCTTAAGCCGATCTGACTCCAGGGTCGCCCATAACTCTAACTTGTTAGACGGCAACTCCACAGTGTAAATGGTATAGTCAACCGAAGTTCCAGCGTTGAAGCCCGTGCTACCGTGTTGCGTATATATTTCGGTGTATTCGCCGGTGACAATCCACTCTTTTGCGAGTTCCTGTTGTGTTTTGAGTGCCTCTTCTAACTCAGCTATCTTTTCTGCATCTGCTCTGGAGCCTTTTGCGCGTTCCATATCAAGTGCGTCGCCTATCCGATCAATTTCGGCAAGCACTACCTGTTCTTTTTCATAGTCTCTCGTGCCGATTGTTTTAGTGCCTTTGAACAGCATGTGTTCGAGCATGTGTGCGATACCGCGTGTATCATCTGATTCATCCACGGAACCGGCTTTAAAGAGGATGTATGGTGCGATCGTAGGAGACGTGTCGCGTTTGATCATCAATAACTTCAGACCGTTGGGGAAAATGTGCTCCACCACCCGATCTCCGAGGTCTTGCGCTGATGCTATCCCGTGTAAAGCAACGAAGAATAGAATCAGCAAATAACGTATCTGTTTCATTTTTTATTGCGGCACCTCGTCTCAGATAGAGACCCGATATTGGGCAGCGCCGCTTCCTTTCCTTTCAAAGCCCTCAGTTAGAAAACAGGGCTGTTGGCATTTTCAAGTATCAATTAAGAAAATAAAAAAATAAGGAATACAATAGAAAACGGAAAAGAAGCCTCAACTACGGAATTGAGGCTCCTCCAACGCTTTATTCTTTCGGCAAGTCACCGAGTAAGCCAACAAGGGCAAACCTGATGTGCGACGAGAGTGCAGAGTTCTCCGCGCGAAGGTCTGCTCCTTCTTCATCTGGATACATGACATGTGCTGCCACCGCACGTTTCACCCATCGCTCTGCTCTATCATCGTAAGGGATATACTTTTCTTTGGGTGCCGTGCACGCAGGACACTCTTCTGGTGGGCTATCTGCTTCCTTCCACAAATAACCACAGGCTACACAAACAAACATTGCAAAGTCCTTTCTCTATTTTGAAATAAATTGAAGTTATAGGTTTTAAAGTTACAATCAACGACTGCATTTTAGCAGATTACACTTTGAGATACAAGTTTTAAATTCCGAGATTTTATTTAAAGCCTCAAGCCGACTTTGCCGCCGATTGCTCCTTCAGTTCAGCAATCTGGTCACGTAAGGCGGCGGCTTCCTCATAATCAAGGTCCAACGCTGCTTTTCGCATCTGCCGTGTTAAGTCCGTAATTATCGCTTCAATATCTTGCGGTTCAATGGTTTCTGCCACAATAGGCGGCTTTTCAGACTTCTTGGTCTTATACTCGTCGCTCGATTCAGCGATAAGCTCCTGAATTGCCTTCTCAATTGTCGCGGGTGTGATGTTGTTATCGGTGTTATACTGGAGTTGAATATCACGTCGGCGCTGCGTCTCTTGTATCGCCTCTCCCATTGCCTCCGTAACGCTATCCCCGTACAAAAGCACCTCACCGTCAACGTTCCGTGCAGCACGTCCAGCAGTCTGAACGAGGGATCTAACAGAACGGAGGAAACCGGGTCGGTCAGCATCTAAGATCGCAACGAGAGAAACTTCAGGGAGATCAAGCCCTTCTCGAAGGAGGTTAATACCGACCAGCACATCAAAAACACCCTCACGAAGTTCGCGCAGAATACGCGCACGATCGAACACGTCAATCTCAGAGTGCATATAGTCAGCACGGATACCCGCTTCCGTTAAATACTCGGTCAAGTCTTCCGCCATCCGCTTGGTGAGCGTCGTGACGAGGATGCGTTGCTTATGACTGACACGCTCTTTAATCTTGCCGATGAGATGGTCGATCTGTCCTTTCACTGGATGGATCGTAATTTGGGGATCAATGAGTCCTGTCGGACGGATAATCTGCTCAACAATTTGCGTGCCGCTCTCCATTTCATAGGAACCGGGTGTCGCGGAGACAAAGATCACTTGGTTGACGCGCGCTTCAACCTCGTCGAAACGGAGCGGACGATTGTCCAGTGCGGAGGGCAGACGGAAACCATACTTGACAAGCGTTTCTTTTCGGGATCTGTCGCCACGATACATACCTCGTAGCTGCGGAATCGTCACATGGGATTCATCGATAAAGAGCAGAAAATCATCGGGGAAGTAGTGCATCAGGCAGTAGGGCGGATCTCCCGGTTGTAATCCAGAGAGATGTCGAGAGTAATTCTCAATACCGGAGCAGTAGCCGACCTCGCGCAACATCTCCAGATCGAAGCGAGTGCGTTGCTCAATGCGTTGCGCTTCGATCAATTTATTCTCTTTTTCAAATTTCAGAACCCGATCCTGAAGTTCAAGTTCAATATCAATCAACGCTTGGTCGAAGATTTCACCGTCGGTCATGAAATGCTTGGCGGGGTAGATTTCAAGGAAGTCCCGTTGTGCCAACACCTCTCCGGTTGTGGTATCAATTTCATTAATTCGATCAATTTCATCACCGAAGAGCTCAATACGATAGGCATTTTCGCTATAAGCGGGAAACACCTCAACCACATCGCCGCGGGCACGGAACACCCCTTGCCAGAACTCAACATCGTTGCGGACGTATTGAATATCAACCAAGGCTCGCAGGAGGGCATCGCGTCGGACGACCGCTCCGACCTCTATCTGAACTCTCTGATTCTCAAATTCATCAGGGGATCCGAGACCGTACAAACAAGAAACACTCGCAACGACGATAACATCGCGACGTGAGATTAAAGACGCTGTTGAGGCAAGCCGCATCCGTGTAATCTCCTCGTTGATGCGGACATCTTTTTCAATAAAAGTATCGGTCGCTGGAATGTATGCTTCCGGCTGATAGTACTCGTAGTCGCTGACGAAGTAGTGAACGGCGTTATTTGGGAAAAATGTTCGGAATTCGTTGTAAAGTTGTGCGGCAAGCGTCTTATTGGGTGAGATGACGAGTGTTGGCAATTGTACATTCTGAATCACATTCGCCATCGTGTAGGTTTTTCCTGAACCTGTCACGCCGAGGAGTGTTTGTGCTTTGTCTCCACGTTGGAGTCCTTCTGTGAGTTCGTCAATGGCTTGCGGTTGGTCGCCTTGGGGTGTGAAGTCTGAGATTAGTTCAAACTGCAGGGCATCCGATTCCGAGGCATCATCTTTTGGATCGTCAATCTTTGTCAGCAATTCCCAATTCTCTCTCATGTCTTGCTCCTTGTGAATTTTTCAATCGTCTTTACAATTCGGGCTTGCAAGCAGTGTCCATATTAAGGCTACAAGAAATTTGTATGGCAGATGTACGGCTTATATAGTATACCGTACTCCATCAAAAATGTGTAGAGAGATATTGGCTGTTTCAGAGGCATTCGGTTTTCAGCCACCAGCAGTCAGCAAAGAGTGATTGGTTGTCAGATGCGCAAAGGCGAGGATACAATCCTCGCCAGCGGCAGGAGAGGCACTTCTCCGAAACGAGCATCGAATCGCGCAACGGGCAAATACAATCCTCACCAGTGGCGGGAGAGGTGCTCCTCAAGGTCCCGGTGCGGTTAGGAGACCGCACCATAGGTGTCAATTTAGTGATTTTCACGGAAACCTTTTGAGGAACGTCTCCTCAAATGCCGCCCCTACGGGGAAACCTTATCTTTCTCTGATTCCCATTTCTACACAGATACCATCCCTACGGGATTCAAGAGGTTTTTGAAAACTTCAAGGTTGCTGTGTAAAATCCGGTTGGGTTAGGAAATCACACCATAACTGTCAATTTTAGGAAAATAGACGTGTTTTTTACGCTAAGGGAAGTGTTCTGAAGTGCGAACACCAACCCTATCGCGGAAAAAATCTTCAATGAAGACGTGTTCTTTAGTCCCGTAGGGACGGCATCTATGTAGAAATGCGTTTACCCCAATGCTTTAGCCCCGTAGGGGCGGCACCTGTTTAGATCCTGATCTGAAATGATGTGCGAAATCCTTAAATTGACACCCATGGTGCGGTTAGGAGACCGCACCTATCGATTTTAGAAAACGGATGGGCACCCACAAGGGATGCCCCTACAAAACAATCCTACATGTTATCTGTGAAGATGACAAAGTTCTTTTGGTTGTTGTCCTTCGATGAACGGCTCTCTGCTAATGTTCTCCTCCGGACACTTGCCTGCGCGTCTAAGACGACCACTCACTTTGTCAATCTCCGCGAAGACAATGCCTTCAGGAACAGGAAATTCCTTCTCGGGTCCGCGGGCTGCCTTAATCATGAATTCCGCCCAGATCGGCAGTGCCGCCCACGCCCCTTGTTGATTGTAATTCGGTCGATTCGCTCGATTTTTATCAAATCCGACCCAAACACCGACAATCAAATCCGTAGTATAACCGACGAACCAAGCGTCCACATATTCATTGGTTGTTCCTGTTTTGCCAGCGGCGGGTCGAGTCAGTCCCATTCTTATAGCGCGTCTGCCGGTCCCATGTTTAATCACATTTTCCAAACACGAGGTAATCTGGTACGCCACTTTTTCATCCAGCACGCGGTCACGTTGAACCTGAAGTTCATCGGAGGAATAGATAATGTTCCCGTCTGTGTCCACGACGTACTGAATGTATATCGGCTCCACACGGACACCACCGTTTGCGAAAATTCCATACGCCGAAGTTAACTCAAGAACTGTCATTTCAGCTGCACCTAAGGAGAGTGCAGGGAATGGATTCAGTGGACTTTTAATGCCCATCCTTTTTGCCAAATTTATGACGCGATTTAGCCCCTCCCATGTACCGTTCTCAGCTATAGGTGTCTCCAACACTGCCTTCGCCGTTGGCACGTTAATGGAACTCGTGAGAATGTCGCGTATGATGACCGGTCCTCTAAATCTCCCTTCCGTATAATTGTCTGGAGCCCACCATTGTCCAGGAAAAGGCACCATCCCCCACGGTTCATCAATAATAACCGTTCCGGGTGTTACAATTGAAGGTTCTTCTAACAAGGCAGCAAAAACAATCGGCTTAAAGGCGGAACCGGGTTGCCGCCTTGCAGTTCCAACGGCGCGATTATAGAAACTAATCTGATCTCCGGTGATGTTGTAATCTCTACCGCCTACCATCGCTTTAACGTGCCCCGTCCTCGGTTCAAACGCAATGAGTGCCCCTTGCAAGTAATCATCAATCAGATTAACGCCGTTTGGATTCTGTTTACTATCATCATAATCCGGTAGACTCGTTGGACCGTATGTCTCATCCATCACGCGGAGGTGCTTTGCTGTCCCTTTCTCTGCAACAACCTGCATGGTCATGTCTATAGTTGTGTAAACCTTCAATCCACCACTATACAAATTATCTTTGAGTTCAGGAAGGTCCCTGAGTTTTTCATGGACCTCCTGCAGAAAGTGTCCCGCTTCCTTGAATGCAGTTCTTGTCCCTCTTTGGTGCAGGTTTTGTGGAAAGAGCGGCGCGTCTCGGCTCGCGCGCCATTCAGATTCAGTAGGGATATAGTTTTGATCAAACATCGCGTCAAGCACGAGGTTACGTCGATTTCTGGCTCGTTCCGGGTTGAAAAACGGCGAAAACGCGTGGGGACCTTTCGGAAGTGCTGCGAGCAACGCGCACTCGTGATAGTCTAATTCCGAGACCTCTTTCCCGAAATAACCGAGTGCTGCTTGATGAACGCCGTGATACGTTTTCCCACCATACATGGATCTACCTAAATCAACATGGTTCAGATAGCGCTCAGAAATCTCATCCTTAGAGAAGGCTTTCTCAATTTTCACCGCCAGCAGTATCTCTCTCGCTTTTCGGACATAATCTCTTTTTGACCGCTGATTAAAGAGATAAATATTCCGTGCTAACTGTTGCGTTAGTGTGCTTGTACCAGACAAGCGTTCTCCATATAACACCGTATTTCTAAACGCGCCAGTGAGGCGTATAAGGTCAATTCCCCAATGTTCATAAAATCGTCGATCCTCAATTGCCGTGAATGCCCCTATAACCTTCTCAGACATTTGCAGGAGCGGAATTAGGCGGCGTGTGGAACCTTCATCGTCAGCAAATTCGTCTAACTTCTCCGGTTCAAGGTAGAAATTTTGGCGCACAGAACCATTTTCATTCCGGATAGCGGCAATTTCTCCGTTCTTAACTGAAATTTGAACGTGCCCTGCCTCTACATCAAGATGCGGATATTCAAAATCCCGTAGATGGATACGCACAGTTCCGTTCGGTTTTTTTTCAGCCTTTGGATCCCAAGATACAGGTGCATCCAAAGATACAGCATACGCCCCCGGTGGGCTCAACTTTGGAATGATTTCCGAGACCTTTTTATATTCCAAACGTTCTAACTTATCAAGCAAAAATACAACTTTATCTGTCTTTTGCACTTCACACACTGAAGAGTAAACCTCCAGATGTTGTCGCCACGTCTCAACATCAACATCGTATTCAAGTCGATCTAAGTCAATGTCGCGTACATCTTCCCAACACGCGAGTAGCATACCACCTGCAAACCCGATGCCAGCGAAAACCGCTATAAATATGAGAATGCATGCACTCCAGAAGAGGGTTAGCACTGCCTGAAAACAGTGGTATAAGAATCGAAGCATCTGTTTCTTGCTCCTTGTGTGATATTTAATAGAGAGATTGCGGCTTGAAGGTAGAATTTATTTTTTTAAGGTGTTCTATCCACGCTCGTCTTCCGAACGCGTTTAATTGTACACCCGATTGCTCTCGTTTTTTTCGATGCCTTCGGAATATCTTTTCCGGCGATGACTAAATCCAAAGCGTCTTTGAGATAGTGTCTCGTCGGTTCCTTTGGACTGTTGTCAATGGCACCAGCATAGCGTAGCACACGTTTCCCATCGAGAAGAAAGACTTCAGGGGTTCTTCTCGCCCCGAAATAGTCAGCAATTTTGTTTTCTGGATCTTTTAGCACAGGAAATTCAAAACCGTGCTTCTCGTTGTACGCCGAAATCTCCTCAATCTTCTCCTGTTTGTTTGAATTGATTCCAATAAACTGTACTTTCTTTTCGCCATAAGTTTTAACCAAGGCAACAATCCGCTCCACATAGTCTGTCGCTATTGGGCATTGTGTAGCGAGAAACAGGACAACTGTAGCAGGTTTATCCTCGCTCAGCTTATAGAGCGTATGAGATTCGCCATCAGCATCCTTGCGCGTAAAATCTGCAACGATGGTATCAAGCTTCACCTTCTCTGTTTTCTCTTTCGCCAAACCTACACCCAAGGTTCCGATAACGAAAGCAATGAGCAGACAGACATAACAAAAAGCAACGCGGTGCTTCGCGAAAAAATGTGTAACAAGATTTAGCCTTCGCATTTTGTAGATTTTCCTCTAATTAAGACGTTAATAGCACTGGTCGGTTTCAATTTTCTGATTGAAGGACACGCGAACATGCCGATAGAAAATATTTGATTTTTTTCTTGCTTTTTTAAACTAAATATAGGATAATATATAAATATAAACTGATATTCACTACGGGAGATCAATTCATGGCAAAGCATTTGACCGATAGACAACGCGAGATTTTTAACTATATCCAGCGGCGTATCAAAGAGGGCTATCCACCAACGATACGCGAGATTGGTAGCGAATTCGGCTTCTCTGAAAAGGCTGCACATGATCATCTCAATGCCCTTGAGAAAAAAAAGTATATCGAACGAGAAGATGGCAAGCCACGCGCGATTTCCATATTGAAGGAAGCGGACCCGAAACTCGCCACCAGTAAATGGTTAGAAGGACAAAACGCAAACCCAGTTTTGTCGGAAACGCAACGCGATATTACGGAGATTCCGATTTTTGGGCGCGTAGCAGCAGGCACCCCCCTCCTCGCATCACAGAATATTGAAGGCACCCTTCCGATGCCGACACGCATGCTAAACGATCACGAGTGCTTCGCACTCCGTATTATTGGATCCAGCATGATCGGCGTTGGAATCATGGAAGGTGACTTTGTGATTGTTAGAAGGCAGCCTGATGCCGACCCGGGCGATATTGTCGTAGCAATGGTTGAAGACGAGGCAACAGTGAAACGCTTCTTCGTTGACGGCGATCAAGTCCGGTTACAACCGGAAAATCCGATGATTGAACCAAGCGTCTTCAACACGAGGGACGTGATAATACTCGGTAAAGTTATCGCGCTTCACCGAGAAATGTAGCGACACACGCTTATTCCCGCAATCTTAATCCGATGGGCAGAACGTGATTTCTGCCCATTACCTTCCAAAAACTCTATTTCACATCCAAAAAATCGGTCAATTCGTGTAGATGAGAGAGTTGCACATCTACCATGGACGGATCCGGACACGCTCTGGGTTGATCTCCAACGAGCCACGCCGTCCACATCCCCGCGTTCTTGCCGCCAATCATATCTGCGGAGTAACTATCTCCAACGTAGATGGCATGTGCAGGCGCAACCTTCAATTCTGACAATGCCGCTTCAAAAATGCGAGCGTCCGGCTTTGCTATCCCTAAAACAGTTGAATCTACAATCACCTCAAGCAAAGGCGTGAGTCCATATTCATCACACCAACCGCGAGTATTCCCAAAGTTATTACTAATCACAGCAAGTTGATAGGTGCCGTAAAGCGTCTCGAACCACTGACGATTTGCTGCGAGGATCTCAGTGGCACCCGCGCAAAACCACTCAACGTACTCGTCTTTCATTTTCTCACTCAATCCGAGTCGTTGGTAAATCCCCGCTGCAATCGCATCGGCAGTCTCTCGCAACGAACAACGCGCCGCATGTTCAGACGCAACTGCACCGATCGGTAGCATTGAACCGTCTTGGTACGACCACTCAATAGACGAATCACCGAGTGCGAATTCTGTTATCGTCGCTCTATCGGCCTCGTCAAACGCTTCACGCGTAATTTCTGGATGCCGCTCTTCGATAAACTGATACGTTCGCTCCAACCAATGGATACCGTTTCCATCTAAGGTTCCGCCGAAATCAAATACTAGTGCGCGGATATCCTTCATTCAGTGTTCCTTTTTGTAATTTTGACGTTAGGTAACATGTGTCTTGTGCCGTAATTTTATCTCCAATGCATTTACGACTTCACCGATGCTAATTTCCTTCATGCAAAGATAAGGCACATCTGTTCGCTGACAGGTCCGTTTATAGCACGGGCGACACGAAACGGATTTCTCAATGACTTCATGCCCACTACTATAAGGACGATGCCGCACGGGATCGGTTGGACCGAAGAGTGCGACCGTCGGTGTTCCAACCGCTGCAGCGATGTGCATTGGACCGCTATCACACGTCAAACACACCTCACACCTCTCCAATAACGCTCCGAGTTGCAGAATCGATGTCTTGCCGACAAGATTAATTATCGGGAGTGATGCAGACACGCCTTCCGTGAACGACTCCTCCGTAGGTGATCCAGTTAATACAATTCTGGTCTCTGGTGCGAGATACCCGATCTGTCGGATAACCTCGGCGAAATTCGCCACATCCCACTGTTTTGTCTTCCATGTTGTGCCGAGATTGACGGCAATAAGCCGATCTTGGGGCGATACCCCCTCACGATCCAAGAGACTTTCAACAAACTGCCGGTCGGTATCTGTGTGCCAAAATTCTAAAACATCCGAAACAGCGTCAACATCCAGCAGCTGAAGCACCCGTAGATATCGACGCACCTCATGGACGGTAGTATCGTCTTTGAAGGATCTCGTCAGCAGCATGCCACGCCCACTAATACCCGTCCCCACGCGAATTGGTACTCGGGCAAGAAACGGTAGGAGCGCGTTTCGGAACGAAGTCGGATGCAACACAACAGCAACGTCAAAAGCCCTATCCCGTATCTGGAATACCGACCTTACTATCGATCGGTAGCGTCCCGTCGTCTTGTCATCAACAATGCAAGCGTCAACATAAGGATGGGTCTCCATCAAATCCACGACGCGAGGACGTAAGAGGAGTTCGAGATGGGATTCGGGATAGGCCTGCTTCAAGGCACGCAACGCGGGTGTCAGCAGTACCATATCACCGATCCAACCACCTGTTTGGCACACCAGAATGTTTTGCATTACAGCACCAACGAGAACGCCAAGATTTTGCCTTAGAAAAAGAACGGGTTCGACCAGGCTTTTTTACCGGTTTCGTCTGTCACTTCAACACGAACGTATTTCGCACCGTTCGGAATGCTATACGTCGCCTCAGTCAAGAGTTCACCGTCTGGCAGGAGGATTCGTCGACCGCGACTACACTCCGCTTTAAAAACAATCGATTGTGCTGGCGAACACTTAACCGTTAACTCGTTATCCTCTAACGCTAGATCTTCAATTTCGGGTCCGAGTGTAGAATAAAACGCGCCTGTTCGGAACGCTTTCATGATGCTCTCAATCGTCAACTCTTCCGCTTTCACCATGATCCACCCGTGAAAGCAGTCGTGTTCGGTTCCGTGTGCATCATCTGAAGCGATGCCGAGAACAGGTCCACCTCTATCCAACAAGTCATCCCATGCCTGTTCCGAGAAACCTTTGCCGATGCCCATACACGTGTCGTTGTAGACCTCAATGGCGAAGTACCCGCGTAACGGTAGGTAATCGGTAATCGTGTGTCCGGACCAATACGGATGACACAAAACGGCTTCACCGCCCTGCGCTTTAATCTCATCAAGCACTGCGTTCGGGTGCATCTTTGCGCAATTGATCGTCTCATGAATGTTAATCGCGACAAAATGATAGGTCGCACCGCCATAAGGGTTTGATGGATGAACTTCGCTCCCAGATATTGCCAAAAAGTCTGGTGTACTGTAAGCACTCACATCGTTTACCTTACGGTGATCTGTTAGGACTAAGAAATCGTAGTCCGCTTCACGGTAGGCTGCGAACCGGTCCGACATGGAAAGCTGCCCATCGGATTCCGTACTATGGCTATGTGTATTCCCTCGATACCATTGCCCCGGCTGGCGGAAAGGATTTGCGTTGAACATTGGTTGCTCCTTGTTCGGTGATGATGTGTTCACATCTTTACGGATGATGCATTACTCCACTGGATGGACTTCACACGTCCATATCTATTTTACCATATCCAAAATTCACTTGTCAATAATTGCTCAAATTTCACAGGGTTATTCAGTTTTCCAGAGAAAAAGCGTCAAGTCCCCCTGATAAGGGGGATTTAGGGGGTTAATATCAACGAAAAAACCGAAAACTAAAGAACCCTAAAATTTCACAGGATTATTCAGTTTTCCCGTAAAATATGCGAAAAGTCCCTGATAAGGGGATTTAGGGTTCTTTTGGACAAAAAACCAAAAAATAAATAGACCTACTTACCTTAGAAAAAAAATGGGTTCGACCAAGCTTTTTTACCGGTTTCGTCGGTTATTTCAACCCGAACATACTTGACACTTTCCGGAATGCTATAGGTTGCCTCCGTCAAGAGTTCACCGTCGGGTGGCAGAATTCGCTGACCTCGACTGCATTGTGCTTTAAAAACAATTGATTGTGCTGGCGAGCATTTGACTGTCAACGCTTTATCATCTAACGCCATATCCATAATTTCGGGTCCCATTGTAGAATAGAACGCGCCCGTCCTGAATGCTTCCATGATACTTTCAATCGTCAACTCCTGTGCCTTGACCATAATCCATCCGTGGAAGCAATCGTGATCGGTGCCGTGTGAATCATCAGAAGCGATGCCGAGAACGGGTCCGCCTCTATCCAGCAAATCGTCCCACGCTTGTTCTGAAAATCCTTTGCCGATCTCCATACAGCCATCATTGTAGACTTCAATCGCGAAATAACCCCGCAGCGGTAGATAATCCGTAATTGTGTGTCCAGACCAGTAGGGATGGCATAAAACGGCTTCGCCACCTTGCGCCTTAATCTCATCAAGCACAGCGTTCGGGGGCATCTTTGCGCAATTGATTGTCTCATGGATATTAATCGCGACAAAATGATACGTCGCACCACCATAGGGGTTTTCAGGATGCACCTCGCTTCCTGATATCGCCAGAAAGTCCGACGTGCTGTAAGCACTCACATCGTTTACCTTACGGTGATCTGTTAGGACTAAAAAATCGTAGCCTGCTTCACAGTAGGCTGCGAATCGATCCGACATGGAAAGTTGACCGTCGGATTCTGTGCTATGGCTATGTGTATTTCCTCGGTACCACTGTCCGGGTTGGCGGAAGGGATTTGCGTTGAACATCGATAACTCCTCATTCTGTGATGATATGTTCACGTCTTTAGGCGGTGATGTATGAATCTATTGGATGGATCTCGCATGTCCACATTTATTTTAGCGTGTCTATAGTCCATTGTCAATAATTGTCCGATTGGTAATCAGCCTATGCAATTTTCGATTTTCAATTATCAGCAGGTACGGATTGGTGAGGGGCAACCATAATTGTCTGAATCAGGATTTACAAGATTAGAGGATTTTCAGGATAGGGACGCTTCTTGATTGCCGGAAGCATTCAGTTTTCAGTTAGATTGATTTGTATTCCCGGTCCTCTTCTGTAGGAGCGATCTCTGGATCGCGACGCTTTTGTGGATTAGTAATTACCTCAGTTCCTCTTTTCTTTCCTCAGTCATTTCTTTTTCTTTCAATGTAGAAAGAATTATTGTTAAAAGACAAAAATATGCGAAAATTACTTGACATTATGCGTATAATGTAGTATTATATAATTGCCAGTGGACAAAATTCGGGTTCACCCGTGTGATTGGAAGGCCACGGCCCAGCACAATCCTATATCCCTGGCTTTTTTATTTTCTTTCCCTTAAGGTTTCTGCTGTGAGCGGCTTATTTTGTGTGTAATAGACACCATAATGTGTCTCGCGTGTGTCGTCCATATCGTGTACAAGTCCAAAAGCCTGCCATAGATATACCAAATATCGGTCTTCACCTCGCTCATAAAGCCTCTGTAACGCCCAGATGAAATAATCAACAGCCTGCAAACCGGCATGTTCTTTTGGAGTCGCTGCAGATACCTTCAAGGATACATTGGTTAGTATACTACTGGGTAAATTGATCTGATTTTGTAGCAAATCCGGTGCAAATTCAATTGCTCGACGCAAAGAATGCGTGCGCCCAGATTTGCCGCGTTTTGAGAAGATAATATCGTATCTACTACGCTGGCGTAACCTTTCCTTGAACAACCGACCTGTTAGATAATCATAAAGTTCATTCGGATGATAGCGATAAGCAAGTTCCCGTTTGTTGCGTTGGCGCACATATTCAAGGACACTCAATTTATCAGCAACAACAGCGAAAAAACGTAATCCTTCGGTGTCACGTAAAATCTGAAAAACATCCCTGCGGACTTCTGGTAAATCATCTTTAGCGTGGAATGCGAGTGCTGTTTTACGCTCGTCTGGTTGCATAGATGGTACACGCTTGAAATAAGAATCGCTCATAAGTTGTGCCCGCAGCTCATCAAAACGAACCTTTAATGCCACTGGATCCGGTACATCCAACAAACCAAGTATGAAAAATCGGGAACATCCTTCTGTCCCAACCAATACCTTCCCAGTTCTGGAAAAGAGAGTGCTGTCACCGCCTTCATCTACAAAGTAATGGCGGATCGAAGGATGTATTTCTGGGATTTGTTTACTTTCCATAAAATGTCTTATTCAACGCCCATCTTCCTCACTGACGGCAAAATCTGTGTCCCTTATTTCAGAACAGAGTATGTCGTAGAAATTGGCAAAGAAGTTCGGATTGGTTTTGCGGAGTGTGGTGGCTTAGAAATGGAGTTTCCAAGTTAAAACAATTTATTTTAAATTTACCATGCATCAGGCGAGAAATCAAGGAGATATCCCGTTTTGCTGGGGAAGAGTCCGCGATCGGGAGAGTGCTTCTACAAAAAATCGCGATCGGGAGGTCGCTCCTACAAGCGGATTGGATGCCTATAGCACTGAAAAATAAAAGATTGACAATATCACGTCTCTGTGATATAATTTTGCAAACGCAAGAGACTAAAATTCATAAAATAAGAATATGAAAGCGCAGACCTTCATATTCCATCTCTGCAGGAGAAAATCTTATGAAATCCTACAGGCAAATCGTTGAGGAAGCCAAAACAGAAATCCCAGAGGTAACCATCGACGACGTAAAAGCCGAACAGGAAAAAGACAGCGATTTCGTGTTACTGGATGTGCGTGATGAAGACGAATATCGCGCCGGTTATATCCCTAATGCGGTTCATGTCACACGTGGCATGCTGGAATTTTCGGTTGAAAACTATATTCCCGATCGCGACCAAAAGGTTGTCATTTACTGTGCGGCGGGACTCCGTTCTCTCCTCGCTGCCAAGTCGCTTCGTGAGATGGGTTACACGGACACCGTCTCCCTTGCTGGCGGATATCGCGATTGGTCAGCAGCGGGTTACCCCACTGCTCAAGATAAACCGATGTCGCACGAGCAGCTCGATCGTTACAGCCGACACTTTATGCTCACCGAAGTCGGAGAACAGGGACAAGCGAAACTATTGGATGCCAAGGTGCTACTCGTCGGAGCAGGTGGTTTAGGTTCACCTGCAGGGGTATATCTCGGTGCCGCTGGTGTCGGACACATGGGCATTATCGATTCCGATGTCGTAGAGTTAAGCAATCTACAGCGTCAGATACTTCACCGGACAGAAGCGGTCGGCACACCGAAGGTACAATCCGCGACGACAACAATTAAGTCGTTGAACCCGGATATCGACATCACGCCGTATAACCTTCGGTTAACTGCTGATAACGTTGAAGAAATCTTTTCGGAATACGATCTGATTGTCGATGGATGCGATAATTTCGCCACCCGTTTTCTCGTCAACGATGCCGCTGTGTTGATGAATAAACCGATTGTTCACGGCAGTATTTTCCAATTTGAGGGACAGGTATCACTCTTTAAACCGCACGAGGGACCTTGCTACCGATGCATGTATCCAACACCGCCGCCACCGGGTATGGTGCCCAGCTGAAGTGAAGCCGGTGTCCTGGGCGTGCTCCCAGGCGTGATTGGTGTCATGATGGCAACCGAAGCAATTAAATACATTATCGGTATCGGCGAACCCCTTATCGGTAGGCTCATCCTCTATGACGCACTCAGCATGACCTATCGCGAGATGAAAATTAACCGAGATGAGAATTGCCCACTTTGTGGCGACAACCCAACCGTTACCAAACTGATTGATGATTACGAAGCAGCGGCGGAAAATCCAGAAACTTTTGCCCCCGCCGCTGATTAACCCTTAGCAATCGATCTTGTGATCGAGAGGACTCCGAAGAGGCACGTATATGCTACCTTGCCCTGATTGTAATAATCCGTTGACGCAGTTTCCGATTGAACAAAACGACACAGATCTCGTCAGTTGCGACGGCTGCTACGGGGTCTGGCTTGTTTATCCGGGTGATGATCTTGAGCGTGTAGATAACGTCACTTTTGATGACCTTGTTGAAGCATACGGCACCGAGTATCCGATTGATGTTGACCCAAGCACGGTCGAACTCCCCGAAGAAGTCGAAGACGCGCTGATGTAACTGAGAGAATGCACGCTGCGTTCTACAACAGTAGAAGTAATCTTCAAATCGTTTAATGAATGCGCAGTTTGTCTCTGTTTGAGATTTTGCGCTCTTTCACGCAAAATGTAGAAAAATGTAGCACTTTTTTCTGCAATCTGCTATAATGGTTTTTAATCTACTTTTTAAGGAGGTTTGTTGTTAATGCGAACTACCATTCTACTGACAATGTTGATCCTTATTGTTTCGCCCGCATTCGCACAAAAATATATAAGTTGGGAAGCGGAAGACTTTAACGATTCAAACGGCACGAAATTTGAAGTCTTTGATGTTCCGTCCGATCAGCCGGGCAACGCAGGTGAAGGCGTAGACGATTACACCGTCGCCGAAGCGTCCGGCGGTGCTTTCATCGGCTCAGCGAACGGTACTGGAAACGATGGCGGTGATTGGGTAAAATATGAATTCTCAGTCGACGCAGGTGATTGGCACTTCTGGGGACGTGTTATCGCTCCGTCAGTTGCTGATAACTCTGCTTACTGGGCACTCGATGCCGCCGATGGTGATGTTGCTTCGACCAATAACGCCACCATGAATATCTGGGATTTCTTTGAAGCAGGGGAACTCCGGGAAAACTATACGACTGACTGGGTCTGGTTCCGATTGAATTCGCGCGACGGTCCATTTGAAGGATTCGAGCTTGTTCAACACAACGAGGATCCGGTTCCCGTGGAACTGGATGCCGGTGATCATACACTGCACATCGCCCATCGCGAAGATGGCACATATATCGACCAAATTTTCGCGACAACAGATGTCGAATTCGATCCGAATGAAACCGATCCACAGACTGCCGTTGAACCGCAAAACAAACTTACGACAACTTGGGGTGCGCTCAAAGGCGGATTCTAAGTAGAACAAACATTTAAAAGCACCCACGCGTTGGGTGCTTTTATTTTTTTTAAACTAACTGCTACCAACAGCGCGGGATATACGGAAACATTGAAAAACGACTGTTATTTCTCGCTGAGTGCCAAGACAGAAATCCTCCTATTCGCCTGCCTGATACTTATCAGCTGCACTGCGATACCGTCCGCGGCTGAAACAACACTCCACTTTACGGATCAGACGCAGCAAGCCGGTATCCACTTCAAACACACCAACGGCGCATCCGAACAGAAATACCTCCCAGAAACGATGGGATCCGGTGGACTCTTTTTCGACTACGACAACGATGGGCATCTCGACATCTATCTCGTCAACAGCGGTACTCTCAGTCGCACGCCACAGCCCCACAGACCTCCTGACCATACGAATGTTCTCTATCGCAATCAGGGGGATGGAACATTTGTCGATGTCCCAGTAGGTGCAGGACTTCAACAAAACAAGGGTTACGGGATGGGATGTCTCGCTGCAGATTACGACAACGACGGCGACGCTGACCTCTACCTCACCAATTTCGGTAAAAACCAGTTATACCGGAACAACGGTGACGGCACCTTTACCGACGTTACATCGCACGCGGGTGTCGGGGACGGCAACTGGAGTGTCAGTGCCTCCTTCGGCGATTTCAACCTTGACGGATACCTCGATCTTTACGTAGCGAACTATCTGGACTATCAACTTGAAGCAGCTCATGCCTGCTTTCTGGAAGGGGTTCACATCTACTGTGGTCCGCACGAATATCCGGGTGCACGTGATACGCTTTATCGAAACAACGGCGATGGCACTTTCACGGACGTTACAACTCGTGTGGGGGTTAACAACACCGGTAAAGGGTTAGGCGTACTCTTCACAGATTACAATGATGACGGTTATCCAGACATCTTCGTCGCTAATGATGCCGTTCCTGATTTTCTTTATCGCAACAACAGAGATGGCACCTTCACAGACATGGCTGGCACGGTAGGTGTCGCCTATAATTCAGAAGGGCGGGCAACCGCCAGCATGGGTATCGCCTCTGGTGACTACAATAACGACGCGATTGGAGACTTTTTTATTACCAATTTTTCCTTAGAAATTAACAGCCTCTTTCACAACGACGGTGATGGTTTCTACACGATGACAACATTTGAAGCGGGACTTGCCGATTCAAGTTTTTCACAACTCGGTTTCGGAACCCAGTTTCTCGACGCGGACAACAACGGTGCGCTTGATCTTTTCGTCGCAAACGGGCATGTATGGGACAACGTATCAGATATTACGCCATCGCTCTCCTACAAACAGAAGTGTCAGATTTTTAAGAACACAGGAGACGGGCAGTTCAAAGATGTATCCGAGACAGCAGGTCCATTCTTCAAGCGTCCTATTGTCGGGCGCGGTGTAGCCATCGGCGACTATAACAACGACGGTGCAATGGATATTCTCGTTACACGTTGCGGTGAAGTCCCCGTGTTACTGCGAAATGATTCCCGAACACACAACTGGGTAAAAATCCGACTCGTCGGGACTGAAAGCAATCGTGATGGTATCGGGGCGAAAGTCTGGGTCCAGACAAACGAAACAATGCAGTTCAGAGAAGCGATTTGTGGTGGAAGTTACGCCTCTGGTAGCGAACTCATGCTCCATTTTGGTATCGGCACACACGAAACAATCCAATCCATCAAAGTAAAATGGCAAAACAGGCACACCCAAACACTGGATTTCTCAGACAGTCCGGTAAATCAAACTATACACATCACTGAAAACCCACCGAATTAGATTTAATTCCTACTTAACAGGCAATAAACTTCGTCTTACAAGTGATGTGTTGTAGTAATGCGATTCATCGCACGTTCTAAAGGTATCTATAACGGGCAATAAATTGCCCTACTACGAGCGGGCGGACTTGAAGCGTGAAAAACTAAATAATCCTACATTTCGGTTGACATTATTTGACACCCGCGCGTATAATAGTAATACAATTAGATTTGATGATAGAGGCAGACTTGGAAGCCTCAATTTTTTGACTTTATTTAATATGTGAGGAATAATCGATTGGCTCAACAGAAAGCAACTAACATTACGTGGCACGACGCAGCTGTCACAGTAGAAGACAGAGAAAAATTGTTGAATCAGAAAGGCTGTGTGATTTGGTTTACAGGTCTTTCGGGTTCAGGGAAATCAACATTAGCGAACGCAGTCGAACAATTATTACACCAACAGCGGCACCACACCTATGTCTTGGATGGCGATAATGTCCGACACGGATTGAACAAGAATTTGGGATTTTCACCCGAAGACCGCGAGGAAAACATCCGGCGCATCGGTGAAGTGGCGAAACTTTTTGCGGATGCGGGAACCATCGTCATGACAGCCTTCATCTCACCTTATCGTGCCGACAGGGATCAAGCAAGGGAACTCATTGCTGAGGGCAGGTTTGTTGAAGTTTTTGTCGACTGTCCGCTTGAAGTCTGCGAAGAACGCGACACGAAGGGCTTATATAAAAAGGCACGCGCTGGAGAGATTAAGGAATTTACCGGTATCAGTGCACCTTATGAACCGCCTCCGAACCCTGAAATCACGGTGAATACAGCAGAACTTTCCCTTGAAGAATCCGCGCATGCAGTCGTTGCGTCCCTTGTAGAAGCTGGCTTAGTTCCGGCTGGAAACTAAAACGCGAGAAAAGGTATATCGCGCAACGCGAACGGTGCCGCACCGAGAACATAGAAATGGAAGCAATCATCAGGAACTTCAATGAAAATGGGTTCGCTATTCTACGCGGCATTTTGGAGCAGGAAACGCTTGACGCTATCAAACACGAATGCGAGGCGTTAGTTGCCGAACTCGCGTTGCAGCGGTCTGCTGAAGGTAAACTGACGAATACATATCCCGACACTCCTTTTGAAACCCGCCTGATTCGGCTCTACGAAAATTACCCAGATGAAAATCCGACGATCTTTCGTCCTGAACTGCATCGGGAAGGGTTTTTCGGCGTGTTCGCACATTCTACCCTACTTGAACTCGCGGGTATCATCCTCGGTCCAGAGATCCGATTGTATCCGAACTATTCCGTCCGTCCAAAGTTACCCGCAAACAAACGAACTGAGGTCCTATGGCATCAAGATGCTGGCTATACTTCAAAAGAAGCAGATGTCTTACGGATGATGAACGTCTGGACCCCTTTAGTACCCGTCAATGTTGAAAATGGGTGTATGGAATTCATTCCGCAGAGCCACAAGTGGGGCGTTGTTCCGCACGAACAAGACGAATACTATCTCCGCATCCACGATGATTATATCAAGCCGGTTGAAGGAGATGCGGTACGTATTGAGATTGAGCCGGGAGATGTCGTTATTTTCAGTAATCTCTTATTTCACCGCGGTTTGCCGAACCGTACTGAATACATACGCTGGAGCTTAGATTGGCGCTATCAAGATGCCAGGCAACCGACGCTCCGGACAACACAAGGACATTTACTGAGTTCACAACGGACACCGGACGCGGTCGTCAAAGACGCTAAGACGTGGGCAAAACTCGAATTTTCCTAAATTAAAAACGAGCGCGTGAAACTTGGAACGAAGTGGAAAGCGGGTGTACGAAGAAGAACGATCTCGTCTGAACTTGCCACACCGAACCGCAAGGAAAATTAAAAGCATGAAACTAATTCAATTTCATTTACCCAACTTAGGGAAGCGGGTTGGGATTGTCACCCGCGATGAGGAAGTGATCGACGTAACCAGCGAGGAATCACCGGGCGTATTAGAAGTCCTGGAACTCGCAGATAGGGAACAGGTGAGCATTGGGGTCATACTTGCCGATATCCAAGAGAGAGTAGCAACCCCCGCACCGATCCAACTCGGTACACTGCCAGGTACAGGAAATGAATCTACTGAATCCGACGGGCTTACGCTCAAGAAATTAGATGTTGCCCCCGACGAAAATGTTCCACACCTCTTATTCCCGATCGATTCCCCTGAAGTTTGGGGATGCGGAGTAACCTACAAACGCAGTGCGGATATGCGCGACGACGATAGCGAACAGGATATCTACAGCCGCGTCTATTACGCCGACCGTCCAGAGATATTTTTCAAAGCGACTCCGGCACGTTGTGTCGGACCGAACGGTTTCATTGGCATTCGGAGTGATTCCACGCTAACAGCAACCGAACCAGAACTCGCCTACGTCCTCGGCAGCGAAGGAGAAATCATCGGATACACCCTCTGTAATGACGTATCCGCATGGGACATTGAACGCGACAACCCACTCTATCTCCCACAATCCAAAGTCTTTTACGGATGCTGTGCACTTGGTCCTATGCTTGTTACACCATCTGAAATAGACGATCCGTACAATCTGGACATGCAGTGCACCGTCCTTCGCGATGGAGAGACACTCTATCAAGGTGATGTCAACACGTCTCAAATCAACTGGAAATTTGAAGAACTCACCGAATTCCTGATGCGTGATAATCCAATTCCGTTTGGGACCGTTGTTTCGACAGGCACTGGCATTATTGTTCCGAACGATCTACCGCTCGCCGCAGGGGATGTTGTCCAGATAGAAATCGACGGGTTCGGCACGCTGTCAAACCCCGTTAAGCAACTTTAGGAGACAAGACATAATGAACAACAGGACCGAACCTTTCATCGGTATGCACAAAACTGAATTAGACACACCGGCACTGCTGATCAACTTGGATAAAATGGAAGCTAACATACAGACGATGGCGGACTACTTCACCACAGTGAACGCGTCGCTGAGACCTCACATGAAGACGCACAAAACACCGATTATCACCCATAAACAGATCGCAGCTGGTGCCATCGGCGTTACCTGTGCGAAACTCGGTGAGGCAGAAGCAGCCATTCACGCTGGCATTCGAGACGTGCTGATCGCCAACCAAGTTGTCGGCGCACAAAAGATTGCACGCCTCATCAACCTCGCGAAGCACTCGGAGATCATGGTTGCAGTCGATAGCCCACAGAACGTGCAAGCCATTTCCGAGGCAGCTGCCGCCAAAGGTGCAACTATCAGAATGTTGGTGGAGGTGAACATCGGCATGGATCGGTGCGGGGTCGAACCCGGCAAACCGACGTTGGAACTTGCGGAATTGATATGCCAAAGTCCAAACCTGAAATTTGAAGGCTTAATGGGCTATGAAGGGCATACCGTCTCCAAACCGGACCGAGCGGAACGGGATGCTGCAGCACGGGAAGCCATGCAACGTTTGGTAGACGCGAAACACTATGTCGAAAAGCGGGGGGTGGAGGTACTCATCATGAGCGGTGGTGGCACTGGAACCTTTAACATCACGGGAAGTATCCCAGAAATGACAGAAGTTCAGGCAGGCTCTTACGTCTTCATGGATTCTACCTACGGAAATGTAGAAGGTGTTGGCGAACAGTTCGACTGCTCGTTGTCGGTTTTGGCAACCGTCGTGAGTCGTCCAGCCCCTGATCGAATGATTGTGGATACAGGCTTGAAAGTCCTCGCAAAAGAGTTCGGCGTTCCCCAGCCTCTCGGTATAACAGGCGTAGAGATGACAGGGCTTTCCGAGGAGCATGGAAAGATGCAGGTGTCCGATGTAAACGTTCCCCTCACACCGGGGGATAAAATTGAAATTCTACCATCCCACTGTTGTACGACAGTGAATCTTCACGACAGATATTACGGCATCCGTAACGGGATTGTTGAATCCGTTTGGGAAATCGCCGCGAGAGGAAAAGCACAATAATGATTACGACAACCACGAATACAATTGAAGGCAGACCGATTCGAGAATACTTCGGACTTGTTACAGGCGAAGCGATTATGGGGGCGAACGTTTTTCGCGATTTTATGGCAGGTCTCACGGATCTTGTCGGTGGACGTTCAGGCACTTACGAGAGTAAGTTTGCGGAAGCCCGTGAAACAGCCCTCCAAGAACTTGAAGATGAAGCGCGACGCAAAGGGGCTAATGCTGTCGTCGGTATTGACATTGACTATGAAGTACTAGGTGCCAGTAACGGCATGCTGATGGTGACGGCGACCGGAACCGCCGTTAAGATTGGATGAACTCGCTTCGGATCTACTTAAATATCTGGGAGGCTTGGCTTGTGGAATCCCATAAGCATATTCCACGATGAACACAGGAGGCAAAATTCAATGCGAACATCAACCTTAAATTGTAAATTACGCACCATTTGGAAACCCTACTCCCTGTTTAGCTTACTTGTTGCGAGTGCCCTCATACTGCTCCAGGTCCCTGCTGAAGGATACATCGCAAAACGATATACCGTCAGACAAATTGTTTCCGAAAGCACCAACGTCGTATTCGGAACCGTTACTGAGGTTAATACCAAGCGAAAAACAGCGAAAGTCAAGGTCGAAGAAAATCTCAAAGGCACCAGTGAATTTCAGGAGATTAAGATTCGACTTGATGTCTACAAAGGAAAAGTGGATCACAGAGAAGAGGCAATGCGTCTTATAAAACAGGATGCACCGATTATCATCTTTTATCTCCAAGCAGGCAGACGAATTGATAGCCTCGCACACATAAGTGGGAAATGGTTTCAAACCCAAACCACAAAACAGCGAAACGAATGGGGGTGGTGGCTGTTCACACACACTGAAAAATATCTCAATAACGACAAAGTCTCAAGACGCGATTCAACACAGGATTTTCAAGAAGAATTGCGTACGATGCTCAGTGGAGATGCCCTTCAACTCCTACTACTCAAAACAGACAGATATGAGTCAGAACCGCGTGCTATCGCTGAACTCGACGCTGTCGCGGATTTTGGTTTTGTTTATCACGCAACAACCGACCGAAATTTACCAACACTCCGTGAAGCAGACATCCTATGGCTCGGTTTCCGTGCACTCTCCGAAGGCAGATACCGACTCAACAGGGAACAAGAGAGAAAGATTAAAGAATTCGTAAAGAATGGAGGCATTGTCATAGCCTCTGGACAAGATAGCGATGACGACCGCCCATGTGAGACAGGGTGGCTACCTGAAGCCCTCAACGGTGTAGAAAGCCCACACCGAAACGATTTCAAACCGACGGACCATGCAGGCGACCTCTTTAAGGCACCTAATCGTATCCGCTCCGGGCAACTCGCGCTTGATGATACATGGAACGGATGGAACGAAAAATATCAAGTGCTGGCAACGACCAACAATGGGAAAGAAATTGTCGTCGCCAAACTGAAATACGGAAAAGGAATTTACCTCGTCACCAGTCTCCGCAACGATAGGAGCGCACAAGTCTCCAAAAATCGTCGGATGCTTGAAAATTTGGTACATTTCGCCACAGGATTTTTGGAAACGTCCAAGTAACACGCTGAGGTAATTACAGATGAGAAAAGCAGAATTAAAATGGCAGTCAGCCATCAGCAGCGCAGCGGTCGGTTTCCATCAGCAGTCAGCAGTCAGCAAGAAACTGGAATGGAAGGCGGGAAGGATGGAAGGGAGGAACGGAGAAAAGAATCTTCCAGTCTTCCAATCTTCCAACCAAATGCTGAAAGCCGAAAGCCGAAAACCGAGAGCCAATACAAAATTGCTGCTCATAGTAAGCCTCCCTCTTGTTTTTTTGGCTTCTGCAAACCCCGCGCATGCGGTTATCCCGCAGCTGCTGGGACCTCTTACAGCACTGTTGAGTATCGTCCCACAAATTCTTGCCTTCGTTGGGGTTGCGCTCATCACCGCACTTGTGTTTGCACGGGACACGACCAAAATGTTTTTTTACAAGTTCCGTGACTTCGCTATTGCTCACAAGGTTACCACCTCTATTTTCAGTGTAATTGTACTCGTGGGATTCCTATGGGGAACCTACAGCCTGATCAGGATAGCGACGAATCCGACAACACATTCCCTTGAGGCAACGGTTCAGAACACAGACGCGGGAAGTACACATCTCAACAAAACATGGGCAACTTTCCGAAGCGGAAAAAACCGGACAGGACATGCAGACACACTCCCGGGTCCAACAAATGAAACACCGGCATGGGTTTTCAGAGAGGAAGAAGCCATGGCGGTTGACTTTTCTTCGTCGCCAGCAGTTGTTGGGAATCGCCTCTATATCGGTTCATCACACGGTTCAATATTTTCGCTCGGTGGAGCAACCTACTGTATTGATACAGAAACACAGAAGGTCCTCTGGCGACACGCTTCATCTATCCCAATCTTTTCATCCCCTGCAGTCGCTGGCGGTAGGGTTTATATCGGTGAAGGCTATCACCAAGATAGCGATTGCCGCCTCCGATGCCTTGACGCGAAAACCGGTGAACTTATCTGGTCCTTCCAAACAGCAAGCCATGTCGAATCGACCCCTTTCATCAGTCAAGGCAAACTTTATTTTACAGCAGGAGCGGATGGTGTCTATTGTATCGACGCATTGGAGGGACAAGCAATATGGCACTATAAAGACGTTCATGCTGACATGTCCCCCGTTGTGCATAAAGACAAGGTTTACTTCGGCACAGGCTATGGGGATTATCGAATCTACGCTGTTGATGCCCAAACAGGTGCTGAAGCATGGTCAAAGCAGATGCCGTATCCCGTGTGGGGCAGTCCAAGTACCGATGAAAATCTCGTCTTTTTCGGACTTGGGAGAGGCAATTTTTCGGATAGCGCGCCCATCCCCGCCGGTAAGGTCGTCGCGCTTGACCCAGAAACCGGCGACATCGTATGGGAACATGAGGCAGAGGATGCAGTCATGACAGCGATTGCTGTTCAGGACGGTTCCGTCACCTTCGGTTCGCGCGATGGATACGTCTATTCTCTCCAATCAACAGACGGAAAACTCAACTGGAAAACGCATCTTGGTGGTCCCGTCGTCTCCTCACCGGCTGTGACGATGGACACCGTCTATGCCGCAACAAAAAACGGATATATCTATGCCCTCTCTATTGACGACGGAGAGGTGCAGTGGGAATTTAACACGAGGATTATTACCCGAAATATAGAAATCTATTCATCACCAGCGATTGCCAATGGACTGCTCTATATCGGTTCAAGCGATCGGTATATTTTCTGTTTGGGTAGTGGCGATGCAGGCAAAGTCATTGGTAATCGGTAACTGAGGAGAAAGAAAAATGAAAAAATATGTTTTGACTGCAACAACTCTATTCGTGCTGTTCGCAAGCACAATAGCAGATGCACAGTGGCGAAGTAAAACCCATGACGAATATAAAGCCCTCACAGGGGTTGATGTTAAAATCGATGGTGACCTTGGCGAATGGGACGGGGTCCTTGATACCGTCAAAGGTACTGATGGAAAACCTTTTTGTGGTGTTGAATATGAAGGCAACGTCTTTCAGGAACACGGCGGTGGAAAATGGAACGGTGCCAAGGATCACGAAACCTGTTTCATGATTGTATGGGATTCAAAAGCCGTCTATATCGCTCTTATTGTTACTGATGACGAGCATGAACACGCAGCAGCTGCAGCATGGAACGGCGATGGCGCACAACTCGCCTTTGAAATGAGTGGCAAACGGAGCGCCGGGCTGCAGATGTGGCTCTACAATGTCGGCTTAGATGACAAAGGAAAGGATATACTTCCTGGGGCTTTAAATGAAAAGCCAGGCGACGCAGGTGTCGTCCCAGGCGACGATATCGCTGTTGTCCGAAACGAAGGTGAAAAGAAAACCTACTACGAACTCAGATTCACTGCTAAAGAGTTGCAAGTAAAAGGTGATAAATTCAGTGCGGGAGATAAGTTCGGTCTTGGCATTTGTGTCAATGACGGGGACAAAGCCGCTGGACAAGGTGGTCAAAAGGGATGGAGCGGATGGTATACCCATTCCATTGTTCACGGAAAGAATTCCGAGAAAACTGGACTTGTCACGCTTACTGATGAAGTTCTCGCTGTTGAAGCAGGAAATAAATTAGCGACGACATGGGGTAAATTGAAATCCATCCGATAACAGGACAAGTCTACAAAAAAGCCTCCAAAAATTTTGGAGGCTTTTTTCTTGACCTGATTATAGTAGATTCTAAAAATAAGTTTACACTTCGCCACGACACAAACCCCCACTACTGCTGGCGAGGATTGTATCCTCGCCTTTGTGTTGGTGTATAAATAATTACGAGATCTACTATAACCTAATGATCATGGTCATGATGGTCCGATTTGTTATAGTGCAAGCGGAGCAGATCGACACCAAAATCGTCCTCAATGTGTCGCCACACGGAATGAATGTGGTTCGCATTGTTCTGGGTGTTGTCATACTCGACAAAGAAAAACGGACCGTGCAACCTATAATAGTGCGGTGTCTTCGGTGTTTCACCGCCTGCCCATGCGAAATGAATATCGTTGACGCTTCCCTCGCGTAGTTTGCGAAGCTCAATCTGTGCGATTTCGTCAGGGAGACGGTCAATGTATTCATGAACGAGATCCATCAAGAGTTGACGTTGGTGTGTCTCCATAGATTCTGCGGCTAATCCTTCAACAGCCTCAAACTCAACCTTAGGCACATCACGCGTTAAAATATCAGAGGGTGCCTCAGCATTGATGATCGTTTGTCCCTTCTGCGTGTTATTTAGACTCGTAAGCAGTTGGCGAGCCGCATCCTCTTCGGCGGAAAGGACTCTTAATCCCTTCTTCTCACCTTCGGGCACCTCTGCTGGGTTTGACCCAAAGAAAAATGGATTCGGCGAAATAAGTTCACGATTGACGACAGTAAAGTTAAGCGAGACGTGGTGTCCTTCAGCGCGCCATCCCCATGCCCCATTACCGGTTGGATCTCCGAACACAGTGAAAAAATATAAACTTGGGTCGCGCATAAGTCGGGCTTCCCCAGCGGCTTTCTCAATCTCACCAAGTGTCGTCTCCAAATTTATAATGGCGCGGGCTTTCTGGTATCCTTTCACGCTTAAGCCACTTTCCATGAGCGCGAACGCTGCTTCCTGTTGCTTCGAGTTTAGTTCTTTAAGAGATACGCCTTCCCGCTCCCACATTTCAATCGGAATATAGTGCCACCGGAACCGCTCGTTTCCGTCAAATGGGAGTGCCGCCTGTTCGCGTAACGGGGGTGTCAGTGTGTCCAGAAAGTTCCCCGCCGCTTGTGCCATCCGCGCTGCTGTTTCCGAAGCGGGGATGAACAAAGGCTTCCGTTCGGAATGAGTATGTGTGTGTGCCACAAAAAATACCTCCATTAGTGTAGGACTGCAGCATACAGACAGCATCCTACAATTTACAGGACTTACGCAGAAAGCGAATATTCGGATGGAAGGATGGAAGACAGGGAAGGATGGAACCCGCCATCCACGCTTCCACCCTTCCAATCTTCCGATGCTGCAGGAAAGGATTTTGCGTAAGTCTTGAATTTAGTTAATTCAGTTTATTTTACGAAAATTTATTTTAAACCAACTACACCTGAAAATCAAGCGTTTTAACCAGATGTTTTGGCACTGCCTGAATAAAAATTGAAAATTCTTGACAACGGTCCACAAATTCTGTAAACTTATTCAAACGACTCTCGTTTAAGAAAGTATTTAGCATGCTATCGTCTGCCTCTTGTATCAGGTAAGACACAACTTTCAAACCGATAGTCAAAAGTCGGGAATTATGGACAAATTGATTGACGATGAAATGTTAGTCTCTCAGTTCCAATCGGGTCGCCAAAACGCCTTTGATGAGTTGATGAAACGTTACAAATCAAAGATTTTCTCGTATCTTCTGCGCTCAGTCAGAAACTATGAGGACGCTGAAGATATCACCATCGAAGTCTTCTTTAAGGCGTACCGCGCGCTGGAGACTTGGCAACCGAAAGCCAAATTTTCAACGTGGCTTTACAAAATTGCGTCCAATCTCGCTATCGATTACCACCGTTCAAAAACGCGACACCCCGTCTATGCATTGGAAGACATGGAAGTTCCTGAAGCGAACCTCGTTGCGAACGATTTATACAGTGACCCGGTCAAACAATTGGAAGATCAGGAACGCGGGCGTATCATCCGCGAGGCAGTCGATCAACTCTCGCCGAAACAGAAAGCCGTCTTTATGCTAAGTCGATATGAAGGCTTGCAACTTAAAGAGGTCGCTGAAACCCTCGATATGGCAGAAGGGACCGTGAAGATTCACCTTCACCGAGCCGTTAAACGGCTGCAAACGTTATTACGACCCCTCTGGGAAAACAATGAAATCTAAATTAAAAAAGAAAGGAGAAGAACTTATGCCTAAATGTATAAAATCCGAAGGGCAAGCCATTGATTATGTTTACAAACTTCTGTCGCCAGAAGAAGAGGAGCCCTTCGAGGAACATCTCAAGAACTGCCCGGACTGTACCGAAGCAGTTCAATCCTACGACACTGTGCTTCAGCTGACAGATAAGGCACAGGCAGAAGTAAACGTGCCTGAACTTGCCCTCCAAGATATTGAAATGAATGTGTACAAACGGCTCGCAGCGACACACGAGCAGACGCTATTTTCACGCATTCGCTCCCACATTGCAAACATCAGGTCGCCCTTCGGTTGGTATAAAACCGCTGCGGCAAGCAGTATCGCCGTCGCTTTGATTGCCGCTGTCATATTCATTGGAAAACCATTTCAACCAGAACCGACGTTGCAACTGCCCGAAACGCAATCCGCTTATGCTCGGATTGAGCAATACCGTCAGCAGGACATCCAACGAAATCTGGAAGAGGCATTGATTACACACCACCTGCGAAATGATTCATGGGAAACAGAAAGCCGACTTCACCGAATGAAAGAACAAGCTCAGGGCACAAATTGGACGAAGGTTGCGGATGCACATCTTCAGAACCTCTCTTCAAACAATTAAATCTGGGCGTTACTCCAAATATAAATGCAGAAAGCCGAAGCCATCCGATAGCGAATAGCGGACGGCGGACAAATTATGCCATTCAAGGCATAATTTCATTCCGCAACGGTTTCCATTGAAGTTGAGAACTTGCTTTAGGTTCAAAAAGGTTTGAGACTTCACCGAAACCCATCGCGAAACGAAATGGAGAGATTTAACCATCAACTTGCCTCCGTTATAAATGTTAAAGCACGAGTTGATGGTTAACAGGAGGCAATAGTCAGAAAAAGATGGAAACGCGAAGTAGACTTATACTTCTCCCATACGTGCTTCTAATTCTTTTCTTGTGTCCGTTTGCTCACGCGCACCTTGACGAGGTGCACACCTTAGTTGAGGCGGGAGACTATGCGGAAGCCAACAAGAAACTTGAAGCACTTGCCGAATCGACGAAAGAGATTGAGGTGAAAAGTTGGTGCTACTACCATATCGGCGAAATCTATTATAATTATACGCACCAGTACACCAAGGCGGTTGAGGCTTACAACACAATTCTGAATCTTGAAGAGGAGGGACTTCCGCCAGAGGAAGTCTACCTCGCCATCATCAAAAAAGGCGATGTCCATAGCCGCATGGGCAACTATCAGGAGGCTATCCAAACCTACGATAAACTGATTAAACTTGCCCCAGCCTCACACTTTGTGCACAAAACCGGCTTGCAGAAAATTAGGGACATTAATACCGCGCTCGCTGACCTCAGGGAGCAGCAGCGCATTATGATCCAGTACAAAGGTACGCCACTCGCTGCTATCGCTCAATTCCAGATAGCTGAACTCTACCGGAACCCTTCCCAACTCAATCAACCCGAAAAGGCGATAGCAGAGTACGAGTCCCTTTTGGAAGCGCATCCCAACGCAATTATGGCACCAGAAGCCAGATGGCGCATCGCACACGTCCGGCATACCGTTCTCAACCAATCAGCCCGAGCGATGGCAACATACAGAAAAGTCATTGACGATTATCCGACCAGCAACTTCGCTGCGGAAGCACTCTTCCAAATGGCAAACATCCATCGTAAAACTGGGAAGTATTCGTTGGCGATTCCTATATTTGAGAAACTGAAACAGAAATATCCCAACTTCTGGAATATGCACGCTGTCCTCTACTGGACAGGTGTTTGCTATGAGAAAAGCCTGAACCATCCGAAAGCGATAGAGGCTTTTGAAACGTTCCTTCATGCCTATCTACCACAACTCGACCCAGGGTATTTAGGGCAGATCTCTATGCATGATAAGAGTATACCTGAAGTAAGCACAGAAATTGGTAAGAAGATTGAGCAACTCGCAGAACAGATGGCGGAAGTGGAATTAAAACGATTGGAGACTGCACACGCAGATCGAAACTTTCCCGAGGCGCTCAATATCGCACGAAACCTCATTGCGAGGGCACCGCATACACCTCAGGCAGAACAAGCGGCGGAACAACTCCCCACACTGCAACAACTCACAGCCATCGAAAATCTGCGTGAGCAACTTCAAAACCGAGAGCTTACCCCTATAGAAGCGGCACGCGCACGGTTGCAAATCGGTACCATCTACGAACGGAAACCCTTGCAGGACCATCCAAAAGCAATTGCGGCATACCAAGAGGTATCAGAACATCACCCCGATTCAATCCATGCTGCTGAGGCACTCTACCGTAGTGGGCTTATCTATGCGGATCAACTCTCTGTCCCCAACGAAGCGATCCAGTCTTACAAATGGGTTATCGAAAAGCATCCGAACACTTTGCAGGCGATGATGGCAAATTTCCAACTCGGTGAACTCTACAGAAGCCTGCACCGCTACAACGAAGCCCTACAAGCCTATGAAACCACGATTGGCTATCCAGAACGGGATCGGTATCTCGCAGGGGGATATAAGGACAGTTTCGCCGATAGAGCACAGTTTCGGATTGGACGCGTTCATTACGATGACAGACGTTACAACGAGGCTCGCTTTGCTTTCGAGGAGTTCATTCAAAATCGGCTCCAGTCCCCACGTCTCGCTGCTGCTTATGTCTACCTCGCCGCCATAAACGAAAATCAGGGTCAAACCGCGCAAGCTTCCTATTATTACGAAAGAGCGGAAGAGCACCTCACGGATAATTATATCCAAATGACGATGCTCATAGAGGAAGTCAGTGATCTCGGAAATCTGCAAACTACGGATCCAGATGCGGTGATGCGATCACTCGAAAGCAAGCGAAGACAGCTTAAATAATTATCAGTCGTCAGTGGTCAGTGTTAACGAACCCTCACGCCGCTGGCGAGGATTACTGAAAACTGCAACCAGTCCTCAGACACTCCTCAAAGCACGTGGTCGTCTTTAATAATCCCCTTCGCTTCCAAACCAGCAAGCACATTCTCAGCACATTCAAACGGGATGTCGAGTCTCTGGCTGAGACGCTCCGGGTCGAGCTGTCCGCCATAGGAGAGGTGGAGCCAAGCGAGTATCTCGTTGCGGGTGAGGTCCTCGTGCTTGGCGATTTCCACAAAATGCCCCATCTTCTTGAAGGCATCGCGTGTGCTGGTGACGATGATCTCAAGGTAAATCACGACCTGCTCTCTGTTGAGTTTGTATCGGATGGCTGCCTGGATGAAGCCGGGGATGTCAAGGTGATACCTGAGTCGACTGATTTCTCTGATAGGTAAAGCTGGCATAAGAAAAATAAAATCCTTTCGATTGGTTATCGGTTATCAGTTGGTTTTCCTCGCAGTGAGAGTTGCCGGTTCAGATACAGCACAACTGGAGCTACACTCACTTGAAAAGGGAGGTTATCTTCAAGAAAGCAGTGGAGGAAATACAATCTTTCGCAGACTCCAAGAGACTACAAAAAATTCCGAAATTGACACCTATGATTATCGGCGGTGCAACCCCCACTTTTTAGGATTTTTCAGGCGTGCGTCTCCGATATGGATCGGGTGCCCCTCGGATGTCTGCCATTCTGAAAGCAGATTGTTCTGATGGGGGACAGTGGCTTTCTTCGCGGGAGCAGTCGATGCGGGTATCCGCCCTTCTGAAAATCCTATCCTGCGATGTGTATCGGTGGTTTCCTTCGCAGTCGGTGCAGGAGACGGTCTTCTCACAGGGAACCGGTTCGCATGTGAGGTGTTCAACCAGAGTGTCGCGTTGAGTTTTAGTGTTCTTTGCTGCCCTTTTGTTGAAAGGATTACCTGTTTGAGTTGGATGTCAACAACTTCGGTATCGGTGTCAAGTTCCTCACCAATGGTGACGATGCGTGTTGTGTTTCCTACGGTTGTTTGTAGAATTGCCTGTGGCGGTGTGTCTACGTTTGGGGACAATATCGTGCCGAGTAAGCGATAGGGTTCTTTCGGACGTGGCGGTGTCCAACCGAGTGGACGGAACAGGTTGTTGTCTATGATAGTCCGGTAGAAATCCGATTGCAAGGGGGGAAGAGTGGAAGATGGCAAGCGGACGCGCGACGGCGTGCGGTGCTGATCACTGAGGCGCGGGGATGACTGTGGTGTTTCCTTGATGATAAAGGTTTCCGTCGGTGGCGAGGGAAAACTCACCACAACGACAATAATGCCGAGTAAAATGAACGCGCCAGTAATCAAAAGACCTCCGGCGCGTTTGTTGAAAGCGTAACGTTGTTTTTCTCTCATCGTTGCTAAGCAATCACAATCGACGGCACTGAACCCCGCCGCGATAGATGTCCGAGATAGAACGAAGGGTTCCGTCGCAAGGGACAGGGACTGCGGCACCTCTGCGGCGACCCGTCCACACGGGGTGCCAAGTGTCTGCTGTCGTGTGAACGGGATCATCCATATCTCCCGCAGTATAGGTAGCGGTCGTCGAATCCGAATCCCTGAATCCGTGTTGTTATTGTTACGGGCTACCGCTAGTAGGGTGCGCAACAGCAGTAGTTATGACCACAGTCGGGACCCGGAACACCCGATGACGATCTCGTCGAGCAGGAACCGGTGTCCGTGCAATAGTTATAGGTCTCATTGTTTGAACAACCGTAACCGCTACTACTACTTCCCGAACTGCTACTGCTGCTCGAAGACCCCTCACTACTACTCCCACCGTTGTTACTGCCGGTATTACCCCCGTTATAAGTCGGGCTCCCGGCGGGTGCGCAACAGCAGTAGTTATGTCCGCATTCACCGGGAACACCCGATGGTGATCTCGTCGTGCAGGTGCCATTGTCCGTGCAATAGTTGTAGAGCGGATTGTTTGAACACCCTGAACTGCTACCACTACTACTTCCCGAACTGCTACCGGTATTACCCCCATTATAAGTTGGACTCCCGGCGGGTGCGCAACAGCAGTAGTTATGACCGCATTCACCGGGAATACCCGATCCGCTGCGGGTCGTGCAAGAACCCGTGTCCGTGCAATAGTTGTAGAGCGGATTGTTTGAACAACCGGAGCCGCTACCCGAACCGCTACTTGGACTGCTACCACTACTACTACTCGAACCTATCGTAAAAGAGGTTGTATCGGTAATTGTCGATCCATCAAGGCTGATCCGTCCCGAACCCACACCCACACCAAAACTACCACCACTGAACGATAGGGAACTACCACCAGCAGAAACAGCCGCATGACCTCTGCCTGTCAGCGTCCGAGAACCGCTGCTTGATGTGGTATAAGTCCTGCGGGCTAATGCCGTAGTGAATTCCAGCTCTGGGAAAACGAGCAAGAAACGCACCCTTTCAACACTGATACTCGGGTTGAGTTGGAATCCTGTGTCCAGCGAACCTGACGCGCGGACACCTACCCAACCTTTTCCATACGTCTCAGTTTCCGCTTCTACCTTCAGATCATAGCTTGCAGTCTGCGTCGATGTACCTGAAGTAACGACATTAGCTCTTCCGGGATCCGCCGTCGCTGATGCAGTGACCTCGGGGCCCGTCATCCGTATATCGGCGACGGCAACAAGTGCGAAAAATAAAACAAACAGAAACAGAAAACTTCTATATTTCATGGGATTATCTCCTTGATAATGTTTCGCGGATTTCCGCGATGATTGTGTCAAAAACATCATAATCGATAGGGAACGATTTCGGCGGAGGCGGAACTAACTCGTCCTCACGGTCACGCATCCGCTGGTACACCGCCTCTTTTTCTTGGTCAGTTAACGGATTACTTGACGGATAACTCAAGTGCGCCGTTATCGTCGGTCTGGGACCTTTCGTCTTTTCGTAGAGTTCCTGTTGCCAAGCCAACCCTAAGTTCACTTCTTCCTGTGAAAGCCCGTAACGTTTGATGACAGATGGACGATCTATTGCGATTAAACAACCATACCTTGCCAACTCTATGTCGGTCAGTTGATGATAGTTGCCGTATCCTTCACCCCAGACAACATTGATGATGGGGTCCTTGTCTTTTACGAGTTGCGGAGAACCGTCTCCAATTTTCGCATAACGATAGCCGGGCGGCGGCGGTTCAAGTCCGTAGGACGCATAAAATTCGCGCTTGGCTTTCTCTTGCGCGTCTATTTCCTCCGCGGATATCAGCCCCATCTCGAGGGCGATCTGCTCGCGTTGCGAGAACGGTTTCGCTACGACTGTAGGGGGTGCGGCGTGTGATGCTCCATCGTTTTCATGTCCATCTTGTGCATTTTCGGTGGGAGTCACCGCGTTCTCGTTTTCCGCTGTTGTGGCGGTAGTGGAAGATACGAGTTGAGGTGCTTTTGGCAGTGATTCCTCAAATCGTTTGAGCTCCCGTTGCGTATAGAAATAGATACCGAGTCCAAAGAGGATACATCCGAGAAGCGAAAACCGGATAATCCTGGTTTTGAATAAGTCTTTGAGGACGTTTTTCATCGCTGTGTTCCTCCGCATCCACATCCGCTTTGTTGCGGGATTTCGATGTGTGTCGGTCCACAGTGCTGTATCGTGCCACAACACGCGCAGCCGCTTTTCTGTGTTTCGGCGTTCCGCTGTGCCGCGGCGATGGCACTGTGATGGTGTGTCAGTAGAAATGCTGTCGCTGCAAATGTGATGCAGATGATGACAGCGAGAGCGAGAGGTATTGGTTTAAACAAACTTCTCATCGTTGGCTCCTTTCGGTTACTTACCGCGTATATGTCTGTCTCCTGTCCGCGTCGGGACAAGTGATCGGTTGACACGGCGGTTGTATTCGAGGGTGACAGATTTCGGGGGTTGGACGACAAGGTTCATGCACAGCGCGCGTAAAGTGCAGCGCGACGCTGAGTGTCGCCACGACGAAGAAAAGCGCGATGGGGACCCACCGCAAGAGGCGTGTTTTCATGTTAGGCACTCCTTTTATAGGGGCTGGTCCCCATAAATAACACACAGCGGAAACCCGTTATTTGCTACGGAAACCGTTATCTGCTATAATAGAAACCAGCGCTGTCAAAAACATGTCTTTTGGCAGTGTTACGCGTGGCGGGTGCTCCTAACACCTGCTGCGCACCCCGGAAACGGGGAGCTGCCCCTGACGCGATTCACGCAGTAGTAGCAAATATATTTCAGCATGAAATCAGCGTCAATATAAAGTATACCATAAAATACAAAAATTGTCAATTTTTTTATAGAACCTTTAAAACCTTAAAATTTGACTCACTATAACTTACCGCACGGTAGGCGAAAGACTTTCCAAATCCTGCCGAATTTTACCATTTTTTCAGGGGTCCCTAATGAAGTTTGCGAACGTAAATCAGTCTTGCAGTGAAACCCAACGCTTTCCTGTGTGCCTTCTTGAGATGTAACAGATGACGTGGATTCATTGATAACCGATAACCGAAAACTATAGTAAAACCCAAAGGTAAGAGGGTACTTTGGAAAACACAAAACACCACACCGGACTCCATAGGAAATTACCGATTTTTAATCTTCATGTATCCTTGCCTTTTGGCTGGTGTAGAAATAATAAATATTGACCTCTACACGCGGATGTGATACAATACATTGAGATTTAGCCCCAACCTAATCGGAGAAAAGGAATGAGACGTTTTGGAACCGAAGGTCGCTTGTATCTTGAGGATAACTATATTGTCCCGCGCACGGAAGAAACTGCCGATTTCATCGACCGCGTCAAACAGGGCAAATACATCGTGCTTTTCGCGCCACGCCAGACGGGTAAGACTACCTTTTTTCGTCTGGCACTTGACGCACTCACGGCTGAAGATCCGACCTACTTCCCCATTCAACTGAATTTTGAGGAGTACGAAAACTCCGCACCTGCAGATTTTTATTCCTACTTCTATAGGGACGTTCGCAAAGAAATTGAAAACGTTTTTCAGAAACGCGGGGAGGTTCCTTCTGAAACGCTAATACAATTCTTAGATAACGTGAAGATAATAGATCACGTTTCAATGAGAATGTTTTTTGAAGAACTGGCAAGCTTTGTAAAAAATCAGAAGGTTGTCCTCCTGATTGACGAATTTGATGCTATTCCACGAGATGCTGTTACGGGGTTCCTGCGTTCGTTACGCCGTATCTATCTTTCGGGGCGGACGCGATGTCCGCACAGCGTCGGTATCAAGAATATCATCCAACTTAACTACGATAGGTCTGTCTCACCCTTCAATATTCAGCAGGAATTCCATTTACCTAACTTTACGCTTGAACAGGTGCAAGAACTCCTTGGTCAATACACCGACGAAGTTGGTCAAGCATTCGTGCCTGACGTCGTAACTGCTATCCACAAACAGACTGCCGGACAACCCGTGCTTGTCAATCGATTCGCGCAGATTCTCACCGAGGAATTGGACATCCCGAAAACCGAGCCGATTACGATGGAACACTTTACGACAGCACACACACAACTTCTCCACGCCAGGAACACCAACATCCAGCATCTGACAACCAATATCCGAAAAGACCCATGTTTTGAAAAAATCCTTATGCGGATTACCGCGCATGAGGATGGCGTGCCCTTCAACATAGATGACGACAATATCAGTGAACTCGCAAGTTATGGAGTCATCTCCAGAGGGACTGACGGCATGTGTGAAATTGCCAATCCGATTTATCTCTATAGAATTTTGCGTGCATTCAAGCCAGCAGTAAACGGATTAGAGGAGGAATACTTTCCTTCACGCAAAACCGAATCTATTTCAACAAGATAGGGTTTCGCTTCCGTTAAATGTTTATGCGAATCCGGTAACTTTTTGAGTTCGGCGGTCATCAAGGTCTGAATGTCATGCAGGCTTGGAAAATCGTATACCAATTCCCCGTCTCGGATAATCGGTATCAGGAGGGGTTGTCCATCAGAAATCGGTTCATCCCAAATTGTTACAACGTCTTTAGCATAATTCCCGTTAGCATCGGTGATACGATAGACCTGCTTCCTGCCCGGTAGCGTTGCCTTAGCAGGCTCATCATGCGATTGTTTTCCAACAGGCTTACCATCACGCTCGACCAACTTATAGACCCCACCCAAAGCAGAAGTCCCACCTTCGCCTGTGAATGAATTGAAGTTAGCTCCTGTAGCGAGACGCGTCCCCACCCCAAAACTATCAAGCGGTGCTCCGTTTTTGAGCAACGTGTCTATCTGGAATTCATCAAGTTCATGGCTTGCGATAATTTGGACATAGTCAAGTCCCTCGGCATCAAAGATGCCCCGAACCTCTTTGCTAAGTGCTAAGAGATCACCGCTATCCAGTCTGACTGCGCGTAATCGTTCACCTCGTGCTTCCATCTCCCTCGCGACGATGCACGCGTTTCTTGCCCCTTGAAGTGTATCGTACGTATCTATCAGGAGCGTTGTGCTGTTTGGAAAGGCTACGGCATAATCGCGGAACGCTTCCAATTCGGTAGGTCGTTCGGAGATGAACTTATGCGCCATTGTGCCGACGTAGGGAATATCGAAATAGTGCCCCGCAAGCACCAATGATGTCCCGCTTGCACCACCGATGAAGGACGCGCGGGCGGCGAGGATACCGGCATCCCTGCCGTGTGCCCGCCTTGCCCCAAAGTCAAACACGGGTCTACCGCGCGCGGCTTGCACAATCCGTGAGGCTTTTGTGGCAATCAAGGTCTGGAAATTCATCACACACAGCAGATAGGTTTCAAAGAGTTGGACATCGCGTGATCTGCCTGTGACGTTGATAATCGGTTCATTGGGAAAAACAGGTATGCCTTCAGGGACAGCGAAAACAGAACCATCAAAGCGGAAGTCTTTAAGGGAGGTAAGGTAGTCAGCGTGCAGGTCCCCCCGTTGTGCTAACCAGTCAAGTGCGGTATCGGTGAAGCGTAGATTTAAGATGTAGTGGATTACCTGCTCTAATCCAGCAGCAATGAGATATTGTCCTTGTGGAATCGTGCGGACGTAGTAGTTCGCTGTGATAACAGAATTATTCTGTGCATCGAAATCGGCTTGTCCCATCGTGAGTTGATAGTAATCAACGAAGAGTGCCATCTCATCGACTGTAAGTAAGACATCTTTTGGTGCATTCATAGACCTTTTCCCTCAGTGATGACCAATCTCTGGTTGACTGATAGATTCCGATGCGTATCCACTTGACCGGAGGGCCAGACGATTTCAAGCGTATCAACTTTTGTGTGCTTTCCAAGTCCGATCTCAAGAGGCAGACTATTCGTTGATCCGAAACCACATCCACCACTGACTTCTCTGTAAATCACACTGCTACCAACACGCAGCGTCACTTTAGCACCAATACCATCCCGATTACTTTTGACCCCGACCAGTTTCAAATTAAGATAGTTGTTCCCAGTCCCCGTATTTTGATAGAAAAGATTATGCCACTGGTCCCCAATAAACGCCCCCCCGACAGGCACGTAGATATCAACATCACCGTCCGTATCAATATCACCGAAAGTTACGCCGTGTCCTTTTCCAATGTTGCCTAACCCTAAAGCGAAAGTGGCATCGGTAAAAGTGCCATCGCCGTTGTTGCGGAAGAGCGCGTCGCGTTCAAGCCGTCCCATCTGTGGCGCGCCAGTGGCAAGATAGATGTCAAGGTAACCGTCGCTATTAATATCGCCGAAGTTTGCGCCCATCGCGCCGAAAGCGTGATAGAGTCCTGACTCACGGGTGACATCAGTGAATGTACCATCGCCGTTATTCCGATAAAGCACCTGCCGATCGCCATCGTGTGGCGCAGTTCCAGTTATTTGACCTGCGATGAAGGCTTGAAAAGATCCTGAGTTTGAGATGAAGATGTCCAGATCTGCATCGTTATCCACATCAAGAAAGAAGGTCACAAAGGCATCCGTAACGGGGAGATTCATACCGGTCATCGGCGTGACATCAGTGAACGTGCCATCGCCGTTGTTCCGATAAAGCACATTGGACTGTCCGAAATTGACGACATGCAGATCAATATACCCGTCTTTATCGTAATCCCCCCAAGCTGTTCCGAGAGAGTTACCAGTATCTGCAACACCGGCTGCTTCTGCGATATTCGTGAACGTGCCATCACCGTTGTTACGGTATAAGACGTTCGCGGCACCATCACCGATAATACCGTCCGCAACGTAGAGATCAATATAGCCATCGTTGTCATAATCTGCCCAAGCAGCACAGAAACTGCTCTGCGGGTCCGCAACACCTGCGGTGTGCGTGACATCGGTAAATGTGCCATCACCGTTGTTATGATAGAGCGTATTCTCCGCTGCCCCCGACCAACCCCCACGCGTGATATAGAGGTCAGGGTAACCGTCGTTATCGTAATCAGCGAAAAGCGAACCCCAACCGCCTCTCGGATCGGCGATGCCCGCTTGTACCGCTGTGTTAGTAAATGTGCCATCGCCGTTATTTCGGTAAAGCGCGTGTGGCTGGTACGTCCCGACAGCAACGATATCCAAATCCCCATCATTATCGTAATCGCCCCAAGCACTCCCGCGTCCGCCATCAATCTTGTCCATCTTTAAGTCGGGGGCAATGTCGGTGAATTGGCTATCGGCTATCGGGTGGAAGGATGGAAGGGTGGAAGATTGGGGGACACCCATCCTTCCATTCTTCCTTTCTTCCATCCAAACGCCACTGATGGCTATTTTAAACTCCTCCGGTAAGTCTGCTGGATAGCCACCGAGTTCATTAGATGCCGTCCATAGGTTCCATAAGGTTTCGGGATCGCGAGGTTTGAGCTGGAGCGACGCTTTGAAATTCTCAACAGCCTTTTCAGGCGCGCCGTGTCGGAGATGATAGACACCGAGATAGTAATACGCACCAGAATGACGGCGGTAATTTTGGATGATATTTTCAAATCGCTCAGCGGCTTTATCGGCTTCACCGAGACGGAATTCAGCTAAGCCGAGTTGGAGCATCGCTTCAAGATTATTCGGTTCAAGTTCCAGTACCTTTTCAAACTGCCGTTTGGATGCCGAGAGATCGGGGACAAGCATCTGTTGCGGCGCGCCTAAGAAATAGCCGAGCCTGATACGTGCCTCGGTATCATCAGGGTTTACCTCTAAAGCATTGGTGAGGGCAGTCGTAGAATCAGAAAAGCGTTGTTGATAACTGAAAACCTGCGCTAATGTTAGATACGCTCTCGAAAGTTTATCCTTCGCTTCCGGGACCTGTTTAAGTAGGTTTATCAGCGTTTGCAACGTCTCTTCGGCACGAGCAAACTTCTGCTGTCGGACATAGGTACGTGCAAGCAACATGCGTGCATCGTGGGCATTCGTATCAATTCGTAGGCACGACTGAAATGCTTCTTCCGCTTCGACGAAGTTGTTCCTGTCTAATGCGTCCATGCCCCTCTGATAGTGCGCGGTGACTTGCGGGTTCGCGTCATTTTGGGGTGAATCTGTATTGCAGCCGATGCTGATAAGGAAGATAAGGAAAATAGAAAAAGTTGCTCGCATATCTGTTTTCTTCTCTGAATCAGGATTTCGGGGTTAGAAACCCCTCTCACAGGTGTTACAGAGGATAACAGATTTACTGGGGAAAGTCAAGCGGAGGTCCGGGTTGTTCAATTTTACACAAGCCCTAGGGTTTATCCTTATGCAATGTGCGCTTGAGGTGATATTGAAAGAGCTTAGAATAAACAAGAAGTTTTGAAATAAGATATTCCTGTCCACGATCACCCTTGATCCTGTTACAGTGAGAACAGAGCAGTTGAAGATTTTCAATATGGTCAGTTCCCCCAACGGATTTCGCTATAATGTGATCAATTTCAAGGTGTTGTTTTTCAAAATGATAGCCGCATCCATTACAATTCCCAGCTTGCTCGCCGTAGAGTTGAATTTTGTTTTTAGATGCGTTGTATCGGGGAATATTGCCTAAATCCGTGCGTTTGGGAATATCCGTGCGTGCAATAATTTCCTGAAACAATCCTTGATCTGCTTTGATGCGTTCAACAACTAACTCGGCGGCTTTCGCTGATATATCAATACCTATCCAATCCCGTTGAAGTCTATCCGCTGCGACGAGGGTTGTGGCGCACCCACAGAACGGATCGAAAACGACATCACTTTCGTTAGATGAGGCTTCAATGATTCTATTGAGTAGAGCAACGGGCTTTTGGGTTGGGTAGCCTGTGCGTTCACCATCTCCAGAAGCAAGATACGGTATATCTGTCCAAATGTTCCCAACAGGTTCACCTGAGTATTCATCAGCATAAATCTTGTATCTTGGCTTTCCGGTTCTCGTCCAATAGATTAGGTATGGATTTTTGGCGATTCTTTCATCGAACGTTGATTGATTCCATCTCCACCCAATATCAGAGGTTACAGTTTTGTCTCCTATTTTACGAACTTCTCCGGCACTGGACCTATTTGAATTCTGTTCTAACGCTACATGCTGAAAACGACGACCCGTTTCGGTTTCTACATGCGGAAATTTCTTGTTTAATTTTTCTGTATCTAACTGTGAGGTTACCCTATTAGCGATAACACACATGTTGTCTTTGGCATAGTAAAGAAGATGATCCGATATAGTGTCAACGGCAGATTTTGATAGACTATGTGCCGCATAACGTTTCCATGTTATGTCTGCTAAAAAATTTTCCTTTCCAAACACCGCATCCATTGCCAACTTCAGATAATGGCTCATTGTCGGATCGCAGTGTAGGTAGATTGACCCCGTATCCTTGAGTATCCTCTCCATCTCCAGCAACCGAACCGCCATATAAATGAGATAAGATTTATCGGAGTCCGTCATTGCCGCGTGGATAACTCGGTTGAGTGCAGGATATTTCGTCTCAATTAAATCAAGCCAAGCAGCATCAACATCATTAAGCGTCCACGTATCTTTGAATTCAGCACCGGCAGCTACTGAACCTATGGGGGCTGCGTAGTTAGTCTTGCTATTAAATGGTGGGTCAAGGTAGATTAAATCCACTGATTCACTATTTATCCCACGCATTATAGGTAAATTGTCACCCGTGAATATCGTCTTCGACTTAATATTCATGGTTTCCATACAAAACAGCCTTTCATCATCGCATAGATTCATTCACAAACTTTGTGAAAATGCACTCACGGTTGAGGTTGCAGCCTCCCTTTTTAACTGCAATGATTATACCATTTTTCACGACTTAAAACAAGCGAACAGTCAATAAAATCAAGGGTTTAGTCCCGTAGGTTGGGCTAAGCGATAAAAAATTTAATCCTTCTTGTTATTCCTGAAACTCTAACTTGCCAATGTGCCTTTCTTGTAAGCCAATAGAGCAAAAACCCAACAAAACCACCGCTTTCAGAAAACAGTGTTGGGTTTCACTCGGGCTTTGGGACATTCGGGGATCCCCTAAGCCTTGAAGTTGATTTTCTATGTCCGATTTTTCGGAGGGATCCGTTCAACCCAACCTACAGTTGGTGCACTGATGACGGATCGTTTTCAATCTTCACTGGGGTGGCAACTTTTTCAAGAGTTCTTCTGCGGCTTTCCTATAATCTTGTTTCTTCCCATGTTCGACGACGCGCTGTAGAAACTCTCTCGCCCTTGGGGCGTTATCCTGATAGTAGTATACCAAACCGATATAGAAATGGTATACCTCGTTTCTGCTATAACGAGACAAAGTATTATACTGGTCCAGCAACAGCGTGAGGAAATCATCATTCTCGGCATAGAATCTTTCGTTATTCAAAACGTAATCGTTTCCATCCCACTCGTAGAAACTCATCCAATCCAGATATGACGCTGTCGGTCCCGTGTCGTTAGATATTTTGTCGGGAATCTTGATCTCGTAGATGCCATCATTATCCAGATCAACGTATTCTATGGGGTCCTCCCTTTTGTGGGAACTATACGCACTGCAAATTTCCTTGAACTCACCCTCTTGAAACGAAATCACAGCCATTCCGTAGGCATGCTCAGCCCATACGTCCAAAACGCCGTCGCCTGTCAAATCAACGAGTTTAAAGGAGACGGACTTGAAAGCCCCACTTCCGCTCCAATGGTCCCGGAAGATGAAAGGGGCGCTTTGAACTTCAATGGTTTTCACGGGGACATTCAAATCATGAGACGACCCGCCAAAAAGTCCGAACAATTCTTTTTTCTTGGGAAACCCGGTTATCTCGGTCTCAGCCTCAGCAATGAGGAGAAACGCTTCGCTCCATTGCCCCACTTCTACCCATTCTCCCTTTGGCTCAGCCACCATGAGAACAATCGTCTCTTTTTTGGCGGTATCATCAATATTTGCGATCGCTTTCAGCCGCGTCGTGTAAGAGCGTTTTTCCGAGGGCGGGTTTCCCAAAAAACGGTGATACTTTTGACCCCCAAGATCATAAGGCCAGTCATACCTTACGTACTCGACATCAAAAGCATCTGTGAGTTTCTCTCTGCTAACGGTATAATTGCTGAAGACTTCCTTGAACGCGCCATCCTGAAACGAGATGAGTGCCACCCCGTGTGCAGATTCCACCCAAACATCCAAAATGCCATCGTCCGTCCCATCTACGAGTCTAAAGGAGACATCCGTCGATTCTGTGAAGACCAATGGGGCGTTATGAAGTTCAATAGATTTCGTTGAGACATCTAACGGGTCGTTCCCTGTATCAAAAAGTTTGAATAAGGCTTTCCTCTCAAGTTTCCCTGCTTTTCTTTCAGCGATGATGAGAAATGCTTGTCTCCAATTGTTAAGGTCTGCGGGCCTGGTGGAGTTTGTATTACCAAGGATTAGCACAATGTTCTCTTTCCCGGGGGTGTCATCAATATTTTCGGTGACTCTCATCCTGCTATGGTAATGGAGTCCCTCGGGTGCGGGGGAAGGTAAAAAACCGTGATATTCTTCAAGATCGTAGAAGGGGGAATAACAACTATAGCTGATCCGAGACGTGGTTGCTTTCGGGGTATCCGCATTTACAGGAACCAAAACCGTAAGTATCAGCAAAATGCTGAGTCCAAGGCGTGTAGTTTTCATGTTTTTTGTCTCCGATTCGGTCTGTTGGATATCAGACGCGGAAGATTCGTTTTTCAATGAGATGTCAATTTTTTCAAGAGGTCTGCTGCGGCGTGAACATATCTATCGTTTTCGGCATTTTCGGCTACCCACTGTAGATACTTTCTTGCCATTGGAACGTCGCCGCGATAGTAGAAGACCAATCCTATGTAGAATCCGTATTCGTCGAATCTTCCATATTGAATCAACACATGATTATAAAGGTCCAATAACCCAATGAGGAACTCGTCATTCTCGGCATAGAATCTTTCATTATCCAAGACGTAGGTGTTTCCATCCCACTTGTAAAGACTCACCCATTGCGGATACGACGCGCGAGCACCACCACCGCTGACAGATATTCTGTCGGGAATCCTGATTTCATAGATGCCATCGTTATCAAGGTCAATGTATTCTATGGGGTCCTTTCTTCTGATAGAACTATAGGCACTGCAAACTTCCTTGAACTCGCCGTTTTGAAAAGAAATGACAACCGCGCCGTGGTGAGATTCCATCCATACGTCTAAAATGCCGTCACCCGTCAAATCCAAGAGTTTAAAGGAAACGGTGCGAGTGCCCCAAGAATGAACGCTGGTCAATTCTCGAAAGACGAAAGACGGGTTCTGAACTGCAAGGGTGAATAAGTTTTTTTTCTTTGGAACTCCATCTGCCTCGGTTGTCGTAATCAGGAGATACGCTTGGGACCACTCGCCGTAAATGTCGATTCCATCTCTATAAGCCGCCACTAAAACAATGGTTTCTTTTTCCTGGGTATCGTCAACATTTGCGATAGCTGCTCTCAGGGTCTCGTAACGATATCTTTTTGATGGGAGGGAGGGCAGAAACCGCTGATACATCTGCCCTTGAAATTCAAGTCCAAACTCCGACCAATGGTACTCAACATCAGGCGTTTCTGCGAGTTTTTTTCTGGTCACGGTGTAGTTGGTGAGGACTTCTTGGAATACACCGTTCTCAAAAGAGATGAGCGCAACCCCGTGGGCAGATTCCACCCAAACATCTAAAGTGCCATCGTCTGTCATATCCGCGAGTCTAAGCGAAACATCGGTCGGTAGCTTGAGGTTTCCGGAGGGTAGACTGTGAAGTTCGATGACCTCCGCTGCCGGGACCTCCAATGGATGTGCCCCTGTGTCAAAAAGTTTGAATAACGCTTTTTTCTTCGGAACCCCATCTGCAGTGTTCTCAGTAATGAGGAGAAACGCTTGGTGCCAGTTGCCGAAGGCTGCGTGAGGTTTTGTACCCACAACCATCAGAACAACGGTCTCTTTTTCGGGGGTGTCATCAACATTTGAGATGGCTGTTATCCGAGTATGGTAATAAAGTTCTTCAGGGACGGGGTTAGGCAAAAAACGGTGATACTTTTGCTCGTGATGATCATTGAGGTGATAGTAGTAGTTATACTTGACCTGAGAAGTCATCGTTTTAGCGGTATCCGCATTCACCGCAGAAGCAGTAAGTATCAGCGAAATAGCAAGCCCAAAAAGTATGGTTTGAATGTGTTGTTTCATATTTTTTCTCCGTTTCGGTGTGTCTGAGTAAGAGGTCGTTTTTCATCTTGGCGGTGGTGGCAGTTTTTTTAAGATAGATTCAGCGGCTTGAACGTAATCGTTCTGTCCTCCACGCTCGACGACCAGCTTCAGAACTGCTCGCGCTCCCATTGTGCTGCCGCGATAGTAGTATACCAACCCTAAGTAGAAACTGTATATCTGGCACTGTTTGGTAAACGTTCCGCGGCGAAGCATCTGATAATTATATTCGCTCAATAAGCGAATGAGGAAATCATCGTTCCCAGCATAGAATCTTTCGTTATTCAAGACGTAAGCGTTTCCATTCCACTCATAGAGGCTCATCCATGGCAGATAAGGGGCACCGGGAACCCCTTCAATTTGTATGCTATATGGAATCTTTATTTCATATCTACCATCGTTATCAAGGTCAATGTACTCAGGATCAGGCAGAGGTCCGGGAACCGTATAGGAACTGAAGGTTCCCTCAAATTCGCCGTTTTGAAAAGAAATGACAACCACAGCATAGCCGAATTCAACCCATACGTCTAAAATGCCATCACCCGTCAAATCAACGAGTCTAAAGACAGAGTCGCGAGACTTAAAAGCATCTTTCGGAGGTTGGGTGAAGACGAACGACGGGCTTTGAAGTTCAATGGAAGCCTTCGTTGGAACATCCAACGCATGTGTGCCGGCATCAAAAAGTTTGAAAACATGTTTCTTCGTCGGTGCCCCTACTTGGGAACCAGTTTCAGTAATCAAAAGAAACGCTTGAACGCAATCACTATCGTATGGGTATGAGGACACCTTTTTATCAATAGTGATTAGAACGATGGTCTCTTTTTCGGGTGTGTCGTTGATATTTGCAGTGGCTACCATCCGAGTAAAGTAATAAAGTCCTTTCGGTAACTGGGTCGCTAAAAAGCGATGATATGCGTGCCCCTCAAAATCATTATCATTTGTCCATTCGTATCTCTGATACTCGATATCAGAAATTTTGGGTGTTTGCGTGTCAGCATTTACTATTCCACAACCGAGTATCACCGAAATAGCAAGTCCAAAAAGTGTGGTTTGAATGTGTTGCTTCATGTTTTTTGTCTCCAAATTCGACCCATCTGATGACGGATCGTTTTCAATCCTCACTGGGGTGGCAATTTTTTCAAAAGAGATTCAGCGGCTTGGATGTAACTATCGTTTTCGGCATGTTCGGCGATCCATTGTAGATACTTACGCGCCATTGGAATGTCGCCACGATAGTAGAATACCAGTCCTATGTAGAAGCCATATTCGTCAAATCTTCCATATCGCATTAACACATGATTATAAAGGTTCAATAATCCAATGAGGAACTCGTCATTCTCGGCATAGAATCTTTCATTATCCAAGACGTAGGTGTTCCCATCCCACTTATAAAGGCTCATCCATTGCGGATCCGCCGCACCAGGGACACTGTCGATGCCTATGCAGTCGGGAATCCTGATTTCGTAGATGCCATCGTTATCCAAGTCAACGTATTCTATCGGGTCCTCCCTTCTGGCAGAACTATAGGCACCGCAGACTGCCTTGAATTCACCATCTTGGAAAGAAATCACAGCAACACCGTAGGCACATTTCACCCAGATGTCTAAAGTGCCATCGCCCGTCAGATCCACGAGTCTAAAGTGAGTAGCATTGATAAAATCCCAAGTGATCCTACTGAACCGTTCCCGAAAGACGAAGGGTGCACTCTGAAATTCAATCGTTTTCCCCGGCACATCAATATGATACATGCCACCATCGAAAAGTTTGAATAACTCTTTTTGCTTAGGAAACTCGCCTGCTTGGGTATCAGTAATGAGGAGAAATGCTTGGTTTCATTCATCTCCTTCATTAGCAATCATTAGAACAATGGTCTCTTTTTCGGGTGTGTCATCGATATTTGCAATGGCTTTCTTCACGGTAGTGTAACTGAGTCCTTCCGGTGGTGGGACACCCAAAAAACGGTGATACGTCCGTCCCTCACGGGAAGTCAGATTATCGTAAAAGTGATATTCATCAGGGGTTTCTGTGAATTTCTCTCTCGTAAGCGTGTAGTTGCTGAAGACTTCCCTGAATTCACCGTTCTCAAAAGAGATGAGCGCAACCCCGTGTTCAGATTCCACCCAAACGTCTAAAGTGCCATCACCCGTCAAATCCACGAGTCTAAAGGAGAGATTGATCGGTTCAGTGAAAACGGATGGTGGGTTATGAAGTGCAATCGCTTTCGCTGCTGGGACCTCCGACGCATAAGTTCCCGTATCAAAAAGTTTGAATAAGGCTTTTTTCTCGGGTTTCCTTGCCTTGATGTCCGTAATAAGGAGAAAGGCTTGGTGCCAGTTGCCGTAGTCTGCACCGTGTTTCCTATCGATAACGATTAGAGCAATGCTCTCTTTTTCGGATGTGTCATCAACATTTGTGAGGGCATCCATCCGGGTATAGTAATAGAGGTCTTCAGGTGCTGGATTAGGGAAAAAACGGTGATACCTTTTGGTAAAAGTATTTTCGCGATAGTAATAGCGATACACGACTTCTGAAGTCGTGGTTGTGGAGGTATCTGCATTCGCCGAAAAAGCAGTGAGTAGCATCATTGAAATAGTAAGTGCAAAAAGTGTGTTTTGAAGAAATTGTTTCATATTTTTTCTCAGCTTCGTTGTGTCTGCTGTCAGACAGGAGCGTCTGCTTTTTAATACGATGTCAATTTTTTCAAGAGTTCTTCGGCGGCTTTCCTATAATCATCGTTTTCTGCATTTCTGGCGACGCGCTGTAGTAGTTCTCTCGCCATTGATGTCTTGCCGCGATAGTAGTATACCAAGCCGATGTAGAAATGGTATATTTCCTCATTTCTTGAAAAAGGCTGCCAAAAAATATACTGCTCTAATAAGCGAATGAGGAATTCGTCGTTCTCAGCATAGAATCTTTTGTTATTCAAAACGTAAGTTGTGCCATCCCACTCGTAGAGGCTCATCCATTCCGGAGCCGCTGCGCCAGGGGCACCCTTGATATGTATGCTATCAGGAATTTTGATTTCATAGATACCATCCTTATCAAGATCAACGTATTCTATCGGGTTCTCGCTTCTTGGGGAACTATAACCGCCGCAGACTTCCACAAACTCGCCGTTCTGAAACGAAATCACAGCGACACCATAGGCACATTCAACCCAGATGTCTAAAATGCCATCGCCTGTCAAATCTACGACTTCAAAGGAGACACCGTAGTAAAACCAAGGTTGATCTTTCCGCACTTTCCAAAAGACGAAGGGAACACTCTGAAGTTCAATCGTTTTCCCTTGCACATCAAACGCATGTGTGCCAGCATCAAAAAGTTTGAAAAGCTCCTTTTTCTTTGAAACCCCATCTGCTTCGTCCTCCGCAATAACGAGAAACGCTTGAACCCATTCGCCCTGGGGGGCATCAACACCCGTATCAGCAGTCATTAGAACAATCGTCTCTTTTTCAGGCGTGTCATCAATATTTCCAATCGCTGTCTTCCGAGTGTTGTAATAGAGTCCTTCAGGTGCCGTAGCAGCCAAGAAGTCGTGATACTTCTGCCCCTTAGGATCAAACCGAACATTGTAACCGTAATACTCGATGTTAGTGGCTTCTGCAAGTCTCTGTTTGCTCACAGTGTAGTTTGTGAGGACTTCATTAAATACGCCGTTGGCAAAAGAGATCAGCGCAACCCCATAATCGGATTCCACCCAAATATCCAAAGTGCCATCACCCGTCAAATCTACAAGTCTAAAGGAAACACTGTCCGGTTTATGAGCAGCTTCATGTATTTCCGAGAAGATGACTGACCGGTTATGAAGTTCAATGGATTTCGCTGCTGGGACCTCCAACGGATGCCTGCCTGTATCAAAAAGTTTGAAGAACGCTTTTTTCTCCAGCTTCCTTGCCTTTGTGTTAGTAATGAGGAGAAACGCTTGGTGCCAGTTGCTGAAGCCTGCGCGAGGTTTTGAACCCACAACGATTAGCACAACGGTCTCTTTTCCAGACGTGGCATCGATATCTGCTGAAGCTATCATCCGGGTCTGGTAAAAGAGGGCTTCGGGTGCCGGATTCGGCAAAAAACGGTAATACTTTTTCTCGCTAAGATCATTAAACTCATAGTAATAGTGATATGTGACTTGAGAAGTCGTCGTTTTGGCGGTATCCGCATTCACCACAAAAGCAGTGAATATCAGTGAAAGAGTAAGTCCAAAAAGTGGGATTTGAAGAGGTTGCTTCATATTTTTTTCTCCGATTCGGTTTGTCAGATGCCAGGTGCTTCGGAAGATAGGAAAGGTAGAAGCATGGAAAGTGATTCGCCAGCCCTCATTCCTTCCATCCTTCTATTCAACCGAAAGCGGGTGGGAATGGCAGTAGATTTCCTCCAGCCTTCCGATATTCTTGAATAGGTGAGTTGTGGTTCATCCTACTATAATTAAACCACACTTTTGCGGAGAATACAAATAGAAGAGGTTAGCGGTCAGCGTTCGGTAGGACGAGGTCGCGATCGGGAAATCGGTGTTTACGGCATGACGGCGTGTGTCTACTACTTTATAAGCTACAAGCCTGCCAATCTCGCTTTCAGTTCTTCTTGTTGGACAGGTTGCGTCAAATCCATAAGATAGATCCGCATGTGGTCCGAACGGTCGGAACTAAACACAAGTCTCTTTCCGTCCCGTGAGAGGCTCGGTTCAAAATGGGCACCGACGTGGTTCGTCAGCTGCGTTTTATTTGTGCCATCGGCGTTCATCATCCAGAGCGTATAATGGTTATGCGCGTTTGACACATAGATAATTCGCTTGCCATCCGGACTGAAAATCGGATGATAATGGCTTGCGTTCGTGAATGTCAATTGTTTCGCCGTGCCGCCTGCTGCGCTAACGCTGAAAATCTGGTAGATGTCTCCCACCATTGCGGTGAAGGCGATCTGCTTTCCATTGGGTGCCCACGTTGGATGTCCGTCGTCCACATCGTTATGTGTCAGCTGCTTCTTGTTTGTGCCATCACTATGAATGACGTAGATTTCTAAGGTATCATTATTCTCGGTGCTTCCCGGACCACCACCTGTCTCTTGCGCAGGAGCCTTGGATTCAAAGGCGATCTTTTGCCCGTCAGGTGAAAAGACAGGCGCACGTTGTGCCCCCTCTATATCAATCAATGGACGCTGGTTTTTCCCATCAACGTCCATAAGATAGATCGTCGCACTCTTCGGATCAGAGCCGCTCGCTTGAACAGGTGGGAGCATCATACCACCGCGGGTGCGCTCTGTAACAAAGGCAATCGACTTCCCATCTGGAGAAAAAGCAGGCATATATTCATCAAGTTCCTCGGTATGCGTCAATTGGTGGAGTGAACGCGTCGTGAGATCCATGAGATACAATTCGGCGTTCTGGAGGCGATTGGAGGCGAAGGCAAGCCATTTTCCATCAGGCGAGATTGCGGGACTATAATCGTCCGTGTACTTGGCAGTAAACGTCATCATATTCCCTTTTTCGGTAAAGGTCTGCTCGTAATCGTCACTGCCTTCGGTGCGGAGACGTTGGACATGGTAGGCATCACCGGTGAGTCCAGCCAATTGAAGGAGCACTTCTTTTTTTCGAGAACCCCTTAGCAGATTTTGAAACTGAACAAGCGCAAGGGAACGGTCATTATTGTGCCAATAAACGCGCCCGAGTGCCAAAGTGATTTCTGCCCGTTTCGGTGCCAACTTCACAGCATTTCTGAAGGCATCGCTCGCTTGTGTCGCATCCTCTAACTTTTCATACACCAAACCGAGCTGATAGTAAGCCTCGGCATTGGAAGGGTTCTGCTTAATTGCCGCTTCAAACTGCTGAATGGCAGCAGTCGTGTCGCCTGTTTCAAGAAATGCTTTGCCGCGCTCAAGGGTAGGATCTCCACCACATGCGAGTAGCACTAAAAATATAGAAATGAATAGATAGAAAGAGTTTCTCATTTGACAGTATTGGCTTTCGGTTTTCGGCTTTCTTGCTGACAGCCGACGGCTGATTGCTGATGGCTATTCTTGCCTTATCTGGATTCGCTGATTTACCGGTATATTATGGCGTGTTTGCGTCTCTCCATTCTGCCAAGTAATCTGTAACGTCTCAATACGGGAGGCGTTCCCTACGCCGAATTCAGCGACGAGACTGTTAAAAGACATGTAGCTATCACCGGCATAAATTTCCCGTATCTGCGTCTGATCTGCCGTTTTCACTTGGATCTTTGCACCAATAGCATCTCGATTTCCGCCTGTTCCAATTAATTTAACATGCAGCCAATTGTTTTGCCCTGTTAATATACTGCGGTCGCCCTCATTGCGCAACAGAGTCGGTGGTGCATGGTTATTGACGATGAAAATATCAACATCGCCATCGTTGTCATAGTCGCCAAACGTCGCCCCGCGACCAACTCGGAGAGGGAGTGCGGCAATCCCCGTGCTCTCACTAACATCGGTAAACACTCCATCCCCATCGTTTCGGAACAACGCATCAGGTTGAGGGATAAGCACCTCCGGTTGTTTAAGCTCCTGAAAAGTGCTGCCGTTTGTTACAAAGATATCCAAATCACCATCGTTGTCGTAGTCAAAGAAAGCAGTCCCCCATCCGATCTGCTTGATACTCTCCTCAGCAAGCATCGCCGTATAGGATTCATCTACAAACCTGATACGTTCAGCGATTCCATCCTCTTTGAACAAATTTCTATAGAGTGCGTTTTCCTCGTCAACCCAGTGACTCATAAAGAGGTCAATATCGCCGTCAGCATCATAATCACCGGCAGTGAGTCCCATAGAACCTCGAAAATCCGCTGCCCACGATTCATCGCTTACATCGGCAAACGTTCCGTCACCATTGTTGCGATAGACATGGTTCGTGGAGGTATCATTTGCAACATAGAGGTCCAGGTCGTTATCATTATCAAAGTCGCTAAAAACGGCTTGCATACTTCTACCACCTGTCGCCGCTACTCCTATCTCAGCGGTTGTGTCGGTAAAAGTGCCATCTCCGTTATTCCGATAAAAAACGTTATCTTGAGGTTCAAAAACATGTGGATTCAGCGCACTCGGCACCGGTTTTCCAGATTGTACCGATTCCTCCTTCATCTGTTCCAGCTGTTCCAAATCGTAGGTGACATAGTTGCAAACGTAGAGATCGAGGTAGGTGTCCCCGTCCACATCCGCGAAGGCAGCACCGGTACTCCACAATTCACAATTGACACCGGCTATCTCCGTCACATCGGTAAAGGTGCTATCCCCGTTGTTTCGATAGAGCACGTTCGCGCCATAATTGGTTAAGTAAAGGTCAAGGTCGGCATCCGCGTCGTAATCGGCGAAAACACACCCCATGCCGTATCCTTGATGCCCAACACCTGCAGGACGCGTGATGTCCGTAAACGTGCCATCACCGTTGTTACGATATAACGCATTGGCGTTTCCTTTATTACCACCGCCATCTTGTGTGAAGGGACCGGGGGTATTGACAATATAGAGGTCAATGTCCCCGTCGTTGTCTATATCGGCGAAACCTGCGCCAGATCCCATGTCCTCTGGAAGTAGACTGGAACGGGTTCCGCTTGAATGCTGGAAATCGATACCGGCTTCGTTGGTGACATCCGTAAAGGTAACCGCGTTTAGCGTCATAGCTGTTAGCATAGAGATTGCAAACGCGAGAATGGCTATCGGCTTTCGGCTTTCGGCAAAGAGAAGTAGGTTTTCTTTTACACTATTTGCCGACTGCTGACTGCCGAAAGATTTTCTGAAAGAAAATCGCCCTGACTGCCATTCTTGATGACTATTTTTCATGTTTCTAAGAAATTCGTAAAAACTGCTCTACCGAGAAAGCGGTCATCGTCGAGAATATCCTGATAAAGCGGAATTGTAGTCTTTATGCCCTCAATTTTGAACTCAGACAATGCGCGTTTCAACCGTGCAATCGCCTCATCCCGATCCCGACCAGTTGCGATGAGTTTCGCCACGAGTGAGTCGTAGTGCGAAGGAACGGTATAGCCGGTGTAGATATATCCATCAAGCCGGATGCCAATGCCGCCCGGAGGATCGTAGGTTGTGACGAGTCCCGGTGAAGGCATGAAGTTGTTTGCTGGGTCCTCAGCATTAATCCTGCATTCAATAGCATGCCCTTGGATCTGAACATCAGATTGATTGTATCCGAGTTCATCGCCCATCGCGAGTCGGATCTGCTCTTTAATGAGATCAATACCGGTGATACTCTCAGTAATAGTGTGCTCAACTTGAATCCGAGTATTCATTTCAAGGAAATAGAAATTCTCATCCTTATCGACAACGAATTCAATGGTTCCAGCATTCGTGTAACCGATTGATTTTGCGGCTTTCGCGGCGGCTTTACAGATATCAGAACGAAGTTTAGGTGAAATTGAGGCAGCGGGTGCTTCTTCCAAAAGTTTCTGCTGTTTACGCTGGATAGAGCATTCACGTTCACCTAAATGGACAACGTTGCCGTGGGTATCTCCCAGAATTTGGACTTCAATATGTCGCGCTTCTTCAATCCATTTCTCAATGTAGACATCACCGTTACCAAACGCTGCTTCACCCTCCGCTTTTGCAGTGTGAAAAAGATTAAAAAGGCTCGGACGGTTCTCCGCGATTCGGATACCACGACCACCACCGCCTGCCACGGCTTTGATTCCAACAGGATAACCGATTTTCTCAGCGAGCTCTGCAGCATCCTCGGCGGTTTCAACTGTCGCTTTTTTGCTGTTTCTGCGCCTACCACTCTGGCTACCGGGCACAAGCTTCAAGCCGGCTTTTGCCACAGTCTCGCGTGCCTTCACCTTATCGCCCATCGTCTGGATGTCTGTAACAGAGGGTCCGATGAACTTTATTTCGTGCGCCTCACACATCTCCGCAAACTGTGCATCCTCAGCGAGGAAGCCTGCTCCGGGATGGATCGCGTTGACATTTGCATAATCCGCGACAGTGATAATACTTGAGTATTTAAGATAACTTGCTGCTGAGGGGGGCGGACCGATGCAGTATTTCTCGTCAGCATATTTAACGTGCAGGGCATCTTCGTCAGCGGTTGAGTAAATCGCTACCGTCTTAATCCCCATGTCTTTACATGCACGGATGATGCGGACGGCGATTTCACCACGATTTGCTATCAGTATCTTTTTCATCATGTTCTTTATTGGCTATCGGCGGGAATGGCTTTCAGCAGTCGGCTATCGGCTATCAGCACTTATTTTGTCGTATCAAATTTTGTTGTGGCAGCCACAAGAGAATTAACGACCACAAGAGATATGCTGACGGCTGAAGGCTGATTGCTAATGGCTATTCTGCTGACAGCTATTCCTATGCTTGCTTCACTCGGAACAGAGGCTGTCCATATTCAACCGCCTCGCCATCTTCAGCGAGAATTTCCAATATCTCGCAGTTAAATGGTGCTTCCACTGGATTGTAAGTCTTCATGACTTCGAGAACAGCCACAGGTTCACCCGTGGCGACCACATCTCCGACATCCACGAAGGGCGGTTCATCAGGTGCAGGAGAACGATAAAAGCGTGAGGGCATTGGGGCACTGATGAATCCATTATCCGCCTGCGCGCCTGCCTCCACATTTTCATTTTTTGCAGGCAGCTGCGGTGTCCCCACCGCGATACCTGTCTCTACCGGTTGCAGCGGCTGCTGCTCATATCCACCTGGACTACTCCGGTGTCGAGAAACTTGCACCTCGAATTCGTTGTCCCGGATACGGACCTCTGTGAGACCAGTGCGGTCAAGGATTTCTGCCAACTGTTCAACAATTTCCAGAACCTCACTGTAGTCCTGTTCCGCAGATTGAGGCTTATCCTTGGATTTGTTTTGACGCATTTCTACTTTCGTGGCTATCAGCAATTGGCAAAGAGGGTTTCGGTATATCTATCCATCTTGCCGACGGCTGATGGCTAACAGCCGATAGCCACTATATCCTTTCTACATATTTTCCGGTGCGTGTGTCAACTTTGATACGCGTTTGATTCTGAACAAACAAAGGAACGTTAACAACACCACCTGTCTCAAGTGTAGCACGTTTTGAACCGCCGCTGACAGTATCGCCCCGTAATCCGGGATCGGTCTCAACGATTTGAAGTTCAACGAAGTTCGGAAGTTCAACCGCAAGTGGTACTGCCCCTTCCATTTTGACGGTGACAGTTTCACCCTCCTTTAGGAATTTCAGGTCCTCTCCAATAAGATTTACAGGAAGTGTATATTGTTCAAATGTTTCATTGTCCATAAACCACAGTACATCACTCTCTCGGTACATATACTGCATCTGGTGATCCATGAGCCTGACGGTTTCGACGTTTTCATTGGCACGAAACGTCCTGTCCAAAACGGCACCGTCGGAAACACGTTTGATTTTTGTTCGTGCGAAGGCACCGCCTTTCCCCGGCTTGACATGCTCACAACTGACTATGGTGTAAATAGTATCATTGAGTCGGATAACCAACCCGTTTCGTAAATCGTTAAGTGCTGCCATTTTCTCCTCTATTTTTTAATGGTTGTTGGTTATCGGTTAAGAGGGTTCTTGTGGAATACCACCACACCTCTTGTAACTGAAGACCGAAGACCGACAACTATTCCAGCGAATAGCGATGAAGCAAGACAATCGCTTGTTCCAACGCTTTTGCTCTGTGACTAATCTGGTTTTTTATTTTTTCTCCCAATTCTGCGAAGGTCTGATCGTAACCATCAGGCACAAACACAGGATCATAACCGAAACCACTCTCTCCTACAGGCGCGTGCCTGATGTGTCCTTCACAAACACCGAGAACCGTCTCAGGAGCGGAATCGGGGTGTACGACTGCGATCACAGCGACGAAACGTGCACGTCTATCTGTGACACCTTCAAGTGCCTGAAGGAGTTTCTCGATTCGGATAGCATCGGTTGCGTCTTCACCAGCCCAGCGTTTAGAATTGACCCCCGGTGCACCGTTGAGAGCATCTACCTCCAATCCAGCATCATCAGCAAGGGTGAGCTGGGACGTATGTTCAGCGATAACGGATGCTTTTTTGGCTGCGTTCTCTGTATACGTTTTGCCATCCTCAACCACCTCTGGCGCATCTGGATAACTGTCCAAGGAGATAACCTCAATCTGCTGCTTGGTATCTTCCTCGACGCGGAGCATCTCTGTGAGTTCCCTCACCTTCCCTTGGTTACGCGTCGCCAATACGAGCTTCATCTAAGTTCTCCAACATCATCCGATTCTGAAGGCGGATGAGCTGCTGTATACCGCCCACAGCGAGATCGAGCATCTGATCGTAGTCTTCACGCGAAAAAGGCTTCTCCTCTGCCGTGCCCTGTATCTCTATAAACTTCCCGCTTCCCGTCATAACAATGTTCATATCAACATCTGCTGTTGAGTCTTCGGAATAGCAGAGATCCAACATCGGTTCACCCTTGATAAGCCCGACACTCGTTGCGGCAATGTTGTCAACAATAGGGAAATTTTTGATTCTCTTGCTTTTGACGAGTTCTTGACAGGCATCCCAGAGGGCAATGAAGGCACCCGTAATCGATGCAGTACGTGTTCCGCCATCCGCTTGAATGACATCACAATCAATCCAAACTGTCTGCTCTTCTAAAGCTTCCAAATCAACAGCGGCACGTAGGGAACGCCCGATAAGACGTTGAATTTCCTGTGTTCTACCACCGACGCTTCCGCGGGTTACCTCACGTTGCATCCGTTCAGAGGTAGAACGCGGTAACATAGAGTATTCAGCCGTTACCCATCCCCTATTTTTGATACGCTGGTCGCGCATGAAGCGCGGCTGCTGGTCAATCACAGACGCGGTGCATATAATATGAGTATCACCTGTTGCCACGAGAACTGAGCCTTCGGCATGTTTGATGTAGTGTCGTTTAATTGTGACCGGGCGCAACTCATCTAACCCGCGCCCATCTGCTCTTGCCATCTTTCTCCTTCCTATGAATTATGTCGGTAGGGGCGAAGTCACCTCGACCCGACTGGGCAGCCACAGGAGCCACCCTTACAGCGTCTTAAGTAAATCCAACGCCTTTGTATAACTTTTCCGCTCAAGATAGTGCTGTAGCATTTTGGGGGCTGCCGGAGTGAGGTCTTGGGACAACGCGTCAATTCGTTCCAACTGCTCCAATATATCCTCACCGGTTTCAATCCGCGACAACATTGTCTCTAACGCTTGCCTGAGTTCGGCAATTTGAACAGCAAGTTTTGACTTGCGAGCTGCGTCAAAAGGCTTAACTTTCATCTGATGTCTCCAACTGCTCAACGGCTTTGCAGGTTCGCAGAGAAACGGTTTTAGGAGGCGCGTCGTACCCCTTCCATGCATAGGGATCAACACCAGAAACTGGAATGATGCATCGTCGGTCAGCACTCGCGGGACGTTCTCCCTCTCTAAGCGACCAAGGTAACAATGACCATGCATTACAGTAATGGCTCACCAAAACTCTGCGATACGTATCACCACGGTTTTTACGCGACCGATGGAGCAGATAGCCGTTGAAGAAAACCAAAGTGCCGGTTTTAACTTCAACAGGGACCTCATCTGTATCATCAAAACCGTAACTCTCCTCCGCAAAGTCGAACTCATCTGGATTTTCATGAGCTCTCTGCGGATAGAGGTAGCCGCGACGGTGCGACCCCGGTAGAATCCATAAGCACCCATTTTCCACGGTAGCGTCGTCCATTGCAATCCAAGCACCAATCAAGGAGCGATCGCGTGTCGGAATGTAAATCTCGTCCTGATGCCACGCTTGCCCTTGGAAATTCGGTGGTTTCACGAATAGCATAGACTGCATGCACTTGACGCTCCCATCCCAATGCGGGAGATGTGCAGCGGCGATCTGACTCAAGATACCGCAGATTTTCGGGTGCTTAACGTACTTCTCAATAACTGGACTGACAAAATGCGGTTGATGAATACAAAGGATACGGCTGATGACTTCGTTATCACTGACATCCTCAGGAAGCGGTTTGAGGTTATCACACGGATGACCCCCTTTAGCGATTGTAACGGTGTCCTGCCGCAACTCCTCTATTTCATCAAGCGAAAGCAGATCTGGAACAACAAGATACCCGTTGTCCACAAAAAATTGGACCTGCTCATCAGATACGACTTGTGGCACCTCAATCGGTGCGCTTGATTCAAAGTTCATTTTTTTATTTTTTATGTCTGAAATAGTTATCGGTTATCGGTTAAGAGGTTTCAGATTCAATTAAACACCTCTTTACTGATAACTGAAAGGTTTTCTGAAAGAAAACCGTACTGAAAACTGATAACCCTCTTATAGTTAAACGCGGTTAGCAAAGAACATCTCCGTTACTGCCAAAGCGAAAACTGCTAACATGAGATAGATCCACACGTCTTGACTCTTTTCAACATCCTCACGGTATTGCGCCACCAGTTCCGCTGCAGGCGTATCCTCAATCGACTCGTCTGCAGTACCCTTTAGCATACTCGAAAGCTCTTCTACATCGCGCGCCGCAAGGTTGGACTCAGTCGCATCACCGTTGACGACAAAGTAATAAGGCTCTGCACCGGATGTATGAACCGAGTAGATACCCGGTATTGATGTGTCTGCATAAAAGAGACTGCCTTGTCCAACCTCTCCCGTTGTGGTCCCTTCGCTTCGCTGTAAGCGCGTCTCAACATTGTTCGGATTGAAGACAGCGACCTCTCTGTCACCGGTTCTGTTCTCATCTTCAGTTTCAAAAGCCTTCAATTCCACATTGTCCCCGACGCGGTAATCGGGGGTAGCCTCTACGTCCTTGAGCGCAAGATACTTAATAGACTCATGCAAGAACGGCAGATAGACGGCTCGGATCGGTAGATCGTTCCATTCCCTATCTATCGTTGAGGTAAAGCAGAGCACACGTCCTAGCTGTCCATAAGGTTTCTCAAAGAGCGCGGGGCTGCCATCATCATAAGTCGCAATGACGGTAGCATCTTTTGTTGGCACCGCCTGAAAAAGTCTATAGAATCGCGCCTTACCGAAATCCCCGTGATTCGGCTCTTTGAATGGAGCAAAAATAGGATGTTCATACTTCACCGTAGCAAGCACACGGAACTGCTGCCGATCAAACGCATCACCAACGGGTTGAACAAATTTACAGGGCATCACCCCTATCTCGCCGCCAAGATTTTGTTCATAGGCATTAATATCTATGTTATCACCGACCGTCACAATCAAACCGCCGCCAGCAGCAACGTAAGCTGCCACACGTCCAGCCTCACTGGAAGAGAATTGCGCGACATTGGCAAGAACCAGAACATCAACGCGATCGAGTGTTGCTGTATTCGGCACCGAACTCGATTCGGTGAAATTAATCGGTACAGCATCACTACCTACTGCAAACGCCATTTTCATGAAAAACGTTTCTGCCGTTTGATAAGTGCTTTGTGTTCGAGGTCCATCGCTGACGGCATGGACTTTGATTGACTGCAAACTCTGTAAAGTGAAATAGCGTTTGTTGTCAGCACCGAGTGCGTCTTCTGGTAGTTCAACCCAACCTGTATGCGTTGCTTCGTCCTGAAAGTCAACTTTGAAGACAGCATCTCCAAGATCGTCCGGTTCAATGTCAAGTTGGACGGTGTGTATCATATTGCCATCTATGAAAAGACGAACCGGTAGATTTTCAACGGCTTCATCACCGAAATTACGGACACGGGCAACAAGATATGACGCTTTTTGTTCTTTCAGTACAACAGGTGGCACACTGAGGTCTGTTATCGCGAGATTGCGTGGTTGTTCAGCACGCACATCAGCGAACTGGATTTGGACATCGGGGTTGAGTTTATCCGTTTCAATGAAGTTCTCCCATCCCCGCTTTTGCATATCAGCGATTAGATAAACCTGTTTTTCACCAATAGGAATAGGCTCAAGTATTTCATTTGCAGTCTGTAGCGCATCCAAGTAATCCGTAGGTTTATAAGTTGCTTCGGCATTGCTCAAAGCGGTCCTAATGTGTGCGAATTCTGAACCGAGCGGCGCAACGACACGGGCACTATCGGACGAAAGAATAAGGCACGCGGCATCGGCTGTATCCAAGCCATCGAGAATCTTGAGTCCTTCTTTCTTAGCGTTCTCGAATACCTTCTCATAGCGCATACTATAGGAGGTATCCAGAATAATAACAGCGTTCCGTTTACCCCCTGTTTTCTGTGCAATGACAAAGGTTTGAGCGAAGAACGGACGCGCAAACGCGAAACCGAGCAGTGCTAACATCAGAATACGCATCAATAGCAGCAGCAGCCGTTTCAGTTTATGTCGTCGCACATTCGTCTGATGCGACATCTGTATGAAACGGATAGTGCTGAATACCAACCGCCTCGCACGCTCTCGGTTCAGCAGATGCAAGATAAGAGGAATTGAGGCACCTACCGCACCAGCAACCGCGAATAAAGGTGCTAAAATATCTAATCCAAAAAACATAGAAATAGTTGTCAGTTGTCAGTACGGTTTTTCTGCGAAAAACCTTTCAGTTTTCAGTTAAACGCCTGTGTTCGGTTACTTTTATTGTTACTAACCCAAGACACCTCTTAACTGATAACTATTAACTCGTAACTATCGTCATAGGTACCCACTACCTAAAGGTAGGGGCTTGTGCTTCCTCGCGACTGCGGTTTTCTCAGAGAGTCCACCGTCTTACTGTCGCTCCACTTTAGGCAGCCAAGCCTGCCCGTTTTATTTTTTTCGCGACGTCGTGGGCTGGCTCTGTTTCCACCCATTTTACAGCTTCTCTTTCTACCAAGAACGCCGTGCGACAAGTCCGTAGACTCCGGGGGATACGGTTTTCCGCATACCCGCTCGCCCATTCCAGTCTGCAGCAATGCTACATTGGCTTGGTATGGAGGCTATCCACCAACTTTGTAGGATTACGATGCGTTTTTACCCGTCTTTCGTTGAGCAGTCTGTGTTGCTCTGCACATGTTTATTTTTTATTCGTTCTTTGCCGTCTACATCCCGCAAGCTAAAGCAGGGGGATTTGACGGAATGCGTTAAATATGGAATTCGCTTAGAAAACGCCTTGCCGCTTCGCGAGATAGGAGGCAAGAGCGAAATCAATCGGTGTTGTTGTTGTTATGACGTTATAATCAATATCCGCTCGCCGCAATGCGAGTCTATAGGTATCAAGAAACTCGTTGAAATTACTTAAGTAACTTTCCTGAATCGCTTGCGGTGTTGTGATAATCTCAGTGTCACTTTCCGAATCGATAAAACGGATAAGTGCTTCTGCGCTTCGTCCCGCCTCAAAGTTAACAAACTCAAGTTCCTGTTGTGCGAGGACATGAAAAACAATAACCTCATGTCCCTCATAACGCAGATGCTCCAAACCACTAATAACCTCTTCATGATTTTCATCGTAGAGATCCGAAACGAAGAGGACTAAGCCGCGTTTGGTTAAACGCTCAGCGATTTGATGCAAGGGTGTTCCCATCCGTGTGCTTTTCGTGGTTTTCAGCGTCTCCAACGTGAGCAAGATCGAGTGCAGATGTGATGTACTACTTCGGGCAGGGAGGTACTGGTGAAGGGTCTCATCAAAGTACGCAAACCCAATAGCATCCCGCTGTTTCGCCATAAAATAGGCGAGCGATGCAATGAGGAAACTTGAATACTGCAGCTTTGTCAGTCTTTGCGCTGTTCCACTATCTTCTGTATCTGGATCATCCACCTGTGTGTCGTCCATCGGATGCAGCATAGATTCGCTTGTATCCAAGAGAAGGTAGCAATTGAGATTCGTTTCCTCTTCAAATTGCTTGATATAGTACCGATCCGTACGGGCGTAGGCTTTCCAATCTATATGCTTGGTGTCATCCCCAGGCATATATTGCCGGTATTGTGAGAACTCAACACTGAACCCATGGTATGGACTTTTATGAAGTCCAGAGATAAAACCCTCAACCACGAATTTCGCAATCAGCTCAAGGTTCCCGATTCGTGCGAGGATTTCTGGATTTAAAAATGTGCGTCCTACCGCTGGACTCTGTTGCATACGTGTCCTCTCAAGTAGTGGGAATAGTTATCAGTTGTCAGTTAAAGAGGTTGACTGTGGCAGTAAACCGAAAAGCAACCGCCACAAGGTTTCTTAACTGAAAACTGAAAGCGCAGCGTACTGACGACTGACAACTATTTGATGGCTGACTGCCGTTCTTACTGCTTCCTCAAAATAAGTAAAGTAAGATCGTCAAACTGATCTGCCTCACCCTGAAATCCCATGACCGAGTCGTAAAGATATTTTCGGATAGCCTCAGCATCTGAATCCTTGCATGCTTTGGATGCCTCTACGAGTCGATCTTCTTCATAATACTCGTCTTCGATATTCACGGTTTCTGTAACACCATCTGTATAATACACAACAACATCGCCACTGGCGAGTTGGATATGTTCCGCTTCATATTCAGCAATGTTTGCAACCATATCGTTTGGAAACATTCCCAATGGGATACCTCCAACCTCCTCGCCTAACCATTTATAGGTGCCATCCGCTCTGACAAGCAGTGGAGGATTATGTCCAGCGTTGAGGGTCGTCAGTATATCCGTTTCTGGGTTGAGATGGCTATAAAAAAAGGTGGCGTATTTCTCTTCTGTCCCGCTGGCGTAAAGGAGCGAGTTGAGTGTCAAGGCCATGTCAGCAAGTTCGGTGTATAAAACAGCCGGATCAGATGTCCCTTGTTCCCCGTTTTCCCCTACGGTGGTGTCCGTGCGGGACAACTCAGAGATAAGTCCAGCGCGTAGGGTCGCCATGAGTAGAGCAGCTTGCATCCCTTTTCCAGAAACATCCGCAATCGCAAGTCCCCAATGTCCAGTAGACAAGGCGAGACAATCATAATAATCGCCACCGACTGGACCCCGCGGCTCATAATGTCCAGCGATTTCGTATCCCGGAATGTCAGGCAGCATGTCTGGAATAAGGTTCACCTGAATCTTGCGAGCCTCTTCCATTTCCGCCTGTAACTGACGTGCCTCAAGTGCTTCTTGATGCAGGTGTGCGTTCTCAATTGCAACACCTGCCTGTTTGGCAAAGGAATCGAGCAGAATTACATCCTCATCAGTAAAGGGTGCAATACTACCGCCGCGCTCCTCTTTGTCTCCAACAACCAAGACCCCAAGGACATCTCCATCACGCCCCGGAATAGGAACTGCCATTAAATTCTTGCCGCCGAAGAGGGTGTCGGATTTTGGTGGACAGTGACCTGGAATGCCCTCATTTACAACGGATTTCAAAACATCAAACGATGTCGGTGTTGCAGGTACGGGTATCTCTTCGCCGTAAGAGATAACAAGCCCGTTATGCTTCTCGATATCCTCAACCAGTGTTTCTGGAAAGGTGAAGTGCATTTCAAGCTGCTGTTGTTCTGGACGCGTGAGCATCAGCGCCCCAGCATTTGCGTCCAGAAGTGAAACGGCTTGATGCACGACCTGCTCCGCGGCTGCCTCAGGTTGCAAGAGTTGGCAGATTTGTGGTGCACTTTCCGCAAGCATGAACAACCGGAACTTTTCGCTCTGGATACCCTCCACCATCTGTGAATAAGCGATGGCGATTGAAATTTGGTGTGCAAGGGTTGTTAGCAATTCCTTCTCCCATGCTTCTAACGCTTCCCTGCCCAAAAATTTCCCCAAACCAATCATCCCAAGAAATTCATCTTGAATTTTCAGAGGGACCCAAAGATGTATATCAATAGTCTCAATAAGCTTGGTACTTCGAGCAAAGAACTCTTCAAGGGACTCAGGGATGGCGGTGCGTTCAATGAACGGATGTTGTAGCAAATTCGCTACTTCGTCCGGTTCAAGAGCGAGTGGGGAAAAGGTTTCATCAGGTGCTGATGCAACGACCTCAAGATTCTGCCTTGTCGGATGGTAACGTAGTATTGTACCGCGTGTGACTTGCAAAGTGCCGAGCGTGATACGGAGATAGGTTTTACTTGAATGATTAAAATTGCTGTGTCCAGAGATTACCGTTTGACCTAAATGCTCCAACTCAGACAAACTGAAGATGAGCCGCTCCATAGTCTGCTCTGCAGTGTTTTGTGTCTTATCGGCTTGCAAACTGTCTCCGGAAGTGGGCTTGCTCGGATCTTTCATAATATTGCATCCAGGTGTTGTTGGTTCCAATTTTTTGTTTTATCCGCCGCTACCGCATATACCTAAGACAGTGGCGTACAATTTTCTCAAAAAGCATCCGTAAATGTTAAAGGGAAATAAATCTCAATCTCTTGTCAGACCGAGATTCGCGCTTAAGGAAAGGCTATAGGTTGGCAATAGCGGACTCTTCATCTGGAAAGATACCTGCGTATTTGGCAATTGCCATCATGCGGAATGTCCGTTCTTGTGTAGCGGATAGCCCACAGAAATTCAGGGTGCCCTCGTGCTCCGTAAGTGCTTCTATGATCTCAATAAGTATCGATATACCAATGCTGTTAATGAGTGATGTTTTGTCAAGGTTAATCACCAACCGTGTACAGCCATTCTGAATGAGTGCTTGTGCCTTCTCGGCAAGTTGCTCTCCGAGAGCATCATTCAGGTATCCCTCTGTTTCAATTACCGCGTGTTCTTGTTCTTCGCGGATTTGAATATCGAATTTGTCTAACAAGTCGCTTACCTCCTTAAATTCTCAAAATGGACTTGCGAGATGCCTTAAAACAGAAAAGTGATTTATCAGAAAAAGGTGTCGTTCAACAGCACATTTGAACCTAAGTTTGTGAATAAACCACAACGGATTCAAAATTGTGTTGCCGACCTATTGTCCCGCAAGCTTCTATAGGCTTGCGTAATAACGACACAGAAACCTATTCGGTTGTCTTCTTCTTTGTAAAACTAACAGTTGTGCCGTCAGGGCTGCTCTCTATAACCACTTCATCCATTAGTGCTTTAATAATTTGCAAGCCCCTTCCGCGCTTACGCAGATCGGGGAATACCCCTGGGCGACCGAGTAAGCGACTGCCGTCCAATGTATCCGCAGTTATACCAACCCCGCGATCAGTAATTTTGACCTGCAACTCATCGTCCTTAACTAAGAATTGAATATGCACTTCTTTATCATCGCTTTTGCTGTGTTCAGAAGCGTTGATACAAGTTTCGATGATCGCGAGTTGAATCTCTTCAATCGCTTCTTCATTGAAATCCTTCAATTCAGCAAGGACAGAGCCAGTTTTCGCTGCGGCAAGTTCCATATCAGGATACATCGGTATAGTGAGGAGTACTTTGTGTTCAGATGACACTCTATTTTTCCCTCCTTGCTATGGCTTATATTTATTTTAGGACACCTATAAAATCTGTTTACCTAAGTTGACACTTTCCGTAAATTATAAGGTTCACGAAAAACCTGATTAAACATAATACTATATTTTTTCAAATTATGTCAAGAATTTTATCCGATTCATTCCTCAGGGTCTTTTAATAGTGCAATCGTAGCACGAAAATCGGTTTACAGAACAGAAGATTTTGTTTCATCAACAATCCAGCGAGCGTCTGCGACCCGTGCGGACGCTTCGGCGAGTTCCGGCTGATAGGTTGCAAACTTCACCTTATCACAATTGGCGAGCAACTGCTGGACACGTTCCACATAGGCGGCATCTATCTGCGCTCTTAACATTGCGTGAAGCAAAGCGGTCGTCGTCAACTCCAATGCGGGAATTCTATAGCGCGCTCGAATGTATTCGCGGAGCACATAAGCGACTTGGGTATGATACGTTTCCATATCCCCGAGCGCGAGCCAATCTGCTGCCTCAATCGCTGCCAGCCTTTCATAAGCTACCTCATGCGCCAACGGGGCATCATCCACTTCTGTTGCAGGAACCGGCTGGACCTGACGCAGCCTTCGGATATAGGACCACACCAAGATCGCCACGAAGCCGAGTATCATTACGCCACCGATGAAATAAGGCAGCAGACTTTGCGACACTTCCACTGGCGGTTTGATATCGCGCAGGCTTTGCCTATCCACAACACCCTGCATCAGAATTTGTGTAAGTACAGACATATTTCTCGCGGAAAGGTGCGAAACAAAATCAGAGAGATACACCCAAAATCTACGAGCGACATCTTAGACCCTATAGGGTTCCACGACTATCGATTTTGGTGAAGTTGGGCAGGCGTACTGGCAGACCCCGCATCCTGTGCATCCAGGGTCAAGAACCTCTATAAAACCATCTGGCGTGAGACGAATCGCGTCATCACCTATAGGACATGTGTCAACACAGTAAGTGCAATCCACCTCTTTTGTCCGTAAGCAGGTTTCGGCACTGAAAACTGCCAACCCCATCCGAATGTCTTCGGCATAAACGGTTTGCAAGGCACCGCTCGGACAGACGTACATGCACGCCAGCGAATCACAGATAACACACGGTTGCTCATCAGGATCGATATAAGGTGTATTCGTGAGGTCAGATTGCGTGCTCTGTAAAGGGAGAATCGCGTTTGCCGGGCAGTTCTTGACGCAGTTACCACACCGATGGCATGTCTCCAAAAATTCCGCTTCAGGCAACGCTCCGGGAGGACGCAAAATAGCACGTTCGCTCGGCTCTTCAGTTAGCAGATGGTCGCCTACCCGGTCATCAAGAAACTCCGCGACCGGTTGGATGAGTTGGTTCAAGGCTTCCTTGAAAAAGCCACGTCTCCCCGTTTCATCAGACATTTTTATGTTCATCCCTGAGAATTAAACTGCCCAGCAGCCCCGCACAGGGCGTGGGACCTTACTCTTCGTCGGCTTTAGGAATCCGGTAGCAACATTTATGGCTTCCCTGCATGATATGTTCCACCCGAACAACTTTCGCATCCAAGGATTGCCGGAAGAGTGCCGTCTCAATTTCGCAGACGTGCGGGTATTCTTGCGCGATCAAAGCGATAGGACAGTTATGTTCGGTTAAGACGTAGTCGTTCTCATTCTCGTCAAAGCGTGCCATGTATCCCTCTTCATCACGGATACGTGCAAGTTCTTTGACCCGTTCGGACAACGTTTTGCCTTTGAGCCGTAATTGATAAGTCTCCAACTGTGATTTCATCCGCCCACGGAAGACTTTGTTGATGAAACCGGGACCATTAAACTTTGCAACCTCATGCATCAGACCAACAGCAAAGTTAGCATAGGTTGTGGGGAAAAGGCTGTTTGCTTCATCGGTTAAGTGATACACGTAAGGCGGACGCCCTCGTCCCTGCTTTTCTCGGTAGCGTTCAACCAACCCCTCTGTTTCAAGGATCGCGAGGTGTTGTCGGACCCCCATCTGGCTGATGTGCAAAGCCTCTGTCAGTTGACCGATCGTCATGCCCGCGCGCATTTTCAGCAGCTGCAGGATTCGCATTCGGGTTTCGCTCATTTCGCAATTCACGGGATTTCCTCGTAATATGGGTAAATTCTATGAGGCTAACAACAATGTTTTACATTCTTTTACAACACTATAAAACATTATATCACAATAGCATATTACAATTCAACACATTTTATAATTATTAGTTGTCAATTCGCTCCGCTTTCAGTTATCAGAAGAATGGTTATCGGTTTTCGGGTAAGGTCTTGTGTCGCGAACATTTTCTGTCACTGCCACAGGAAATCTCTTTAACCGATAACTGATAACTGACAACTGATAACTAATCTACCATTTTTCTTTTGTCTATTTATCGCTTATATGATACAATTTTGTAATAGGTGGCTCGCAAGCCTACAATCAAAAGAACATGGAGGAGAGCGTGTAAAATGCAGCACGAACTCACTGAATCACAAATTAATTTCTATCAAGAAAATGGATTTCTTGTCATTGAAAACTTTTTGGATGCTGAAGAATTAAAGGAATGGCGACGATGCACGGATGAATCTGTTGAAGAACGGCTCGGCACCTCCGTTGAACACATGACAAACCAGTTGGATCCGTCTAACTTTTATGCGCGGGTCTTTACGCAATGCCTTCGATTGGCAGATTCACATCCGGGCATGCGAAAACTCGTACACGACCCAAAAATCGGAAAGATGGCAACACTGCTTGCAGGTGTTGACGGGATGCGGATATGGCACGACCAAGCCTTGATTAAGCCGCCGTCCGGGAACCCCACGGCATGGCACCTCGATGTCCCCTACTGGTCATTTGACTCACGGGACGCGGTTTCGTTTTGGGTCGCGTTAGACGATGCCACCCTCGCAAACGGTTGTATGTGGTATCTACCCGGCACCCATAAAACTGCACGCTTTGATAACGTCGGCATCGGTGAAAACATAGGTGCTTTGTTTAATGTGTACCCGGAATGGAAGGAATTTGAACCCCAATCCGCACCGTGTCCCGCAGGCTCTATGGTATGGCACAATGGATTGACAGCACACGGGGCAGGTGCGAACATGACATTTTCCCATCGCCGAGCAATGACGTGTGGGTTCATGCCTGACGGATGTACCTTCAACGGTAAGCGCAACATCCTACCGGAACCTTACTTTAACTCGTTAGAAATCGGTGATCCGCTTAACGACGATGTCCAGAATACGCTCATTTGGCACAAAGACTGGGACGCTTAAAGAAATTGTCAGTTGTCAGAAAAAGGCATTTGATTCACCCAAAGACGCTTTGTGAACCTAAGTCCTCTTAACCGAAAACTGACAACCGATAACTGATAACTATTAAAAAGGAGAATTCGGATATGGCAAAACAGCCAAATATTGTATTGATGGGAGTTGATTCCCTTCTCGCAACACACATGAGTTGTTACGGGTATCATAGACTGACGACACCGCATATCGATAGGTTTGCAGAGGGTGCCACCCTTTTTGAGAAAACCTATAGCGCGCACATTCCAACAACGAGTGCTTATGCCTCAATGCTCACCGGCTTAGATACCTTCAGCACACAAGTCGTTGCTTTGCGGCACCAAGGACCGCTCCGTGAAGAGGTCAAAACGTTGCCGGAAATCCTTCGGGACGCAGGCTACGATACCACCTGTGTCGGATTCGGTGGTCCAAGTGCACGTGGGTTTGATACCTATCTCGACTTCTCTGGATGGGGTCCCGATGAAAGCGGACGTAGTCCGAAAGCGGAAAATCTGAACAAAACCACACTCCCAGAACTGAATAGACTCATAGATCAGAGCGACGAGAAACCGTTCTTCCTATTCCTACGCCACATGGACCCTCACTCCCCGTATCTACCGCCCGCACCTTATGAACGGACATTTTACCACGGCGATGAGTGCGATCCGAGCAACAAATCAATGGAGCCGGTGATGGCGTTTAAACCGTTTTGCGACTATTTTGCTTCTTGGATGCCACCCGGAATCACCGACAAGGATTACGTCATCGCGCAATACGACGGCGCAATCGCTTATATGGACGCGTGCATTCAGACGCTCTTTAATGCCCTCGAAACGCGCGGGGTGATGGACGAAACTATTGTCGTTATCAACGGTGATCACGGCGAAACCCTCTACGATCACGAGTGCTGGTTCGATCATCATGGACTCTACGATGTCACCTTGCATGTACCGCTTATCATCCGTTATCCAGGGCGCGTGCCCGCCGGAAAACGGGTCGCTGGATACAACCAACACAAAGACCTCGTGCCGACGCTCCTTGAATTAGCGGATATTCAAACAGACATCGCATTCGATGGAGAGAGCCTTACCCCCTTAATGAACGGTGAGATAACCTCCTACGAGAGTGAGTTTTATATCACAGAATGCACATGGATGCGCAAACATGGCTGGCGGACCCCCGAATGGAAACTCATCGTCGCACTTGAACCGGACTTCCACTTCAAGCCCCCTGTTGAACTCTATAACCTTATCCAAGATCCTGACGAAAACAACAATCTCGTCGATGAACATCCGGATATCGTCAATACACTTGAAACACGGATGAAGAGCTGGATTCTCCAGCGAGAACAGGAAACAGGTTTGACGAACCCGATCATGACACAGGGCGATTGGCACGGACATAAAGGGGTCGGCCCCTTCAAGTCATCCGAACAGGCATACGACACAATGCACATCGGGAATCCGGGTGAAGCCGCACGTTTACAAGCGAAATCTCGCGATGAATAGCCAAATAGCCGTCGGCTGTCAGCTGTCAGTAGTCGGCGGTCAGCAAGAGGTCTCTGATTAAATCAGACATCTCTTTACTGATTGCTGACAACTGATGGTTTCCGATAGCCATTAGAAAAGGAACATCGAATGCCAGATTATAGACGAGATCAGGTTTTAGAACGACTGAAAACAGAATTAGATAGAGACAATCATCTACTTGCTGTCGGTGCTGGGACGGGTATCACGGCAAAATTCGCTGAACAGGGTGGAGCAGACCTGATTGTAATTTACAACTCTGGTCGCTATCGGATGTCAGGGTTCGGATCCTGCGCTGGACTGTTGGCTTACGGCGATGCAAACGCCATCGTCATGGAGATGGGTGAACGCGAGGTCCTACCTGTTGTCAAAGAGACACCTGTCATCGCTGGGGTCAACGGCACAGATCCGACGCGCCGTATGAGCAATTTCCTCAAGCAGGTCCGCGATGTCGGCTTTGATGGTGTGAATAACTTTCCCACCGTTGGTGTGATTGACGGCACTTTTCGGGTGACGCTTGAAGAGACAGGAATGGGTTTCTATAAAGAAGTTGAGACGATCGGTATCGCCCATGAGATGGATCTCTTCACCATCGTCTATGTTTTCAACCCAGAAGAGTCTGAGAATATGGCAAAAGTCGGTGCGGATGTTATTATTGCCCACATGGGGACTACAATAGGTGGCACCATCGGTGCGGAAACAGCCTTCACGCTTGAAGATGCGGCGGTGCGTGTCCAAGAAATCTGTGACGCTGCACAAGCGATAAACCCGGATGTCATCTGCCTCGCACACGGCGGTCCCATCTCAAAGGCACCCGAGGCGGCGTTTATCAATGAAAAAACGGATACCGTCGGCTTCGTGGGTGCATCCAGCATTGAACGGTTTGCCTGTGAGGAAAGTATTCCACGGATTACAGCTTCGTTTAAGGAATAGATCAGAACAGGATTTACGCAAATTGAACAGAGAAAGAATATATTTTACTAAAAAGTTGTTATTTCGTTTTATTTAACGCCCTAAGTCCCACTCATCAGGGGGACTTTAAGGGGAAATGCGTAAGTCCTATTAGCATTAAATCTATTAGACTATCTATGCTATAGTGATGTTTTGTTCCTGCAACCAGCGATAGCGAACCCCGACAAGCACGCCGCTCTAAAAACGAAGAAACGTTGCGTTTCACTCGCAATTTGGGGATTCAAAGGTTTCGATGAACCGTGAGATTGATTTTCTCCCTTCACTTGTTTTGGAGCATTCGTTCAACCCAACCTACAAGTTATATGCGATGCCTTCTACTGCCATCGGAGATTCCTTTCAAGTAGGTGGATATTATACCACAACGTTAGTTTAGAGGGTGGCCCTAATTTTCGATGGCAGTACAGGGAAATAACTATGAATCGTTGGACGCAGCTAAGTATTGAGTTTGCCAATCAGAGAAACTATCTAGATGAATTGTTTCGTGTTTATCCAACAATTCCCGAAGGAATTCGAGATATTGATGAAGATCTATGGGAACAAGTAGAACAGTCATTTCAGGAAAGAGACAATACCGCGCTGTTAAATGCATTACTCAAATTAGACTTGTTCCCAATAAAAGATTCCTATGTTGCGTATCTGAAAAGGGACAAGAGTGCAATAGGGAAAAACCCAAATACAGTTGATAGATTATGTGGTAGACTTTATGAAATGGGATTAGAGAAAATTTACGAACGTTCCTCTAAGCCGAAAGAAACAAATAGGCAAATTGGCCCCTTATTTAGACGCTGGTTAAACAAAGGGGCATTGGGCGTTCAACCCATTTCTCTTGAAGATTTTCTTGCGTCAGACGATAATGCTGTCTTGGATGCGAGCGACGCTCAAATGAAGGACTTTGCCAAAGAACAACTAAACTACACGCGCAACAAAGGATTAGATTTTCTCGCAAGATTTAACGGTAAATATGTAATCGGCGAAGCCAAATTTTTAACCGACTTCGGAGGGCATCAAAACGCGCAATTTGATGATGCAATACGTGTTGTCGAAACGGAGGTCAACGCTGTTTCGGTTGCCATTTTAGATGGAGTTCTCTATATCAGAGGGCGTACTAAAATGTATCGTGCGATTACCCAAGACTTAACCCAGTATAACATCATGAGTGCATTGGTTTTAAGAGAGTTTTTATATCAACTCTGAAGGGTTATCAAATGCAGAATTTGATTATAAAAGGCGACAACATCAAAGGGCTTGAATATCTTCTGAATGAAAGAGGTCTAAAGGGCAGGATTGATTTGGTCTATATAGATCCGCCGTTTGCCACCAATAGCCATTTTACAATTACAGATGAAAGAGCATCTACGATAAGCAGTTCCCGAAAAGGTGATGTTGCTTATTCAGACAGATTGACCGGAAAACAATTTATTGAGTTTTTAAGAGACAGATTACTGTTGCTCAAAGAACTGCTGTCAGATGAAGGCTCTATTTATCTGCATATTGACTATAAAGTTGGGCATTATGTAAAGGTTATGATGGATGAAGTGTTTGGAATGAATAATTTCAGAAATGACATCACCAGGATAAAGTGTAACCCCAAAAATTTCCAGCGAATAGGATACGGAAATATAAAAGACCTGATCTTATTCTATTCTAAATCTTCAAAACCTATATGGAATGAACCGAAAGAGCCCTATACGCCAGAAGATTTAGTGCGATTATTTCCTAAAGTCAAAAAAGGAAGAAGGTATACTACAGTGCCGATTCATGCCCCGGGAGAGACAGAAAATGGTGAATCGAGCAAAGCATTCAAAGGATTACCTCCTCCGAAGGGACGGCATTGGCGAACAGATGTGCAGACCTTGGAAAAATGGGATGAGGCGGGTCTGATAGAGTGGTCATCGAGGGGAAACCCTAGAAAAATAATCTTTGCGGATGAGCAGATAGGTAAAAGGGTTCAAGATATTTGGGAGTATAAAGACCCCCAATCCCCAACCTATCCAACGGAAAAAAATCCAGACCTGTTAGACCGAATTATTAAAACTTCTTCTAATCCTGAAAGTATGGTTTTGGATTGTTTTTGTGGTTCAGGAACAACTCTGAAATCTGCACATCTGCTAAATAGAAGGTGGATAGGCATAGACCAATCAGAGCAGGCTATAAAAGCAACAATTGGCAAATTGAGTGCAGTTGACAGCCTACTCTCTAAATATGAGTTCATATCCTTGCTTTGACGCGGTTGAACGAATAAGGAGGGCAAGAGATAAAACTGTACTGCCCTCGGAAATTCGGACCACTGTCTAAACCAAGATTGGGACATAATAACCCAAGTTGCCACCTTTGAGTGGGAAAACACCTGTCTATGAACGCCTTAACGAAGAATTATGCTTGACGATATTTGCAGCAAAATATCTTCAAAAAAACAACGAGTAAATAGTGGAGAAAGTAATGTCCAGTACGGTTAAAGAAATAGAGATCCTAACTGCTGATGATGCTGAACTGATGCGTATCAGCCGAGAAGGAACGCTGTCCCTGAACTTGAACGAGATGAAGGCGATCCAGACGCATTTCGGAACGTTAGGACGCAACCCAACCGACGTAGAAATAGAGACCATCGCCCAAACGTGGTCCGAGCATTGCGTTCACAAAACGTTTAAGAGCATCATCCTCTATTCCGAAGAGGAGAAAGAGGCGGAGCAGATTGACGGTTTGTTTCCCACCTACATCCAACGTGCAACGGAAGAGATAGCGAAGCCGTGGTGTGTCTCCGTCTTTTCAGACAACGCTGGCATCATCGAATTCGATGATACATTCAACCTCGTCTTCAAAGTAGAGACGCACAACCACCCATCGGCAATTGAACCCTACGGCGGTGCAGGTACTGGTATCGGGGGGGTCATTCGCGACTCACTCGGCACGGGACTTGGTGCAAAACCGATCCTGAATACGGATGTCTTCTGTTTCGGGATGCCGGATACGCCTTATGCACAACTGCCGAAAGGCACCCTTCATCCGAAACGTGTCTTTAAAGGGGTCGTCGCTGGCGTGCGCGACTACGGCAACCGGATGGGCATTCCGACAGCCAACGGTGCTATCCTCTTTGATACCCGTTATACCGCAAACCCACTTGTTTTCTGCGGAAATGTCGGCTTAATACCGAGAAACAGATGCGATAAATCCGTTGAACCTGGTGATTTTGTCGTCGCGATCGGCGGACAAACAGGACGCGATGGAATCCACGGTGCCACCTTCTCCTCCGCAGAACTCGACGATACCTCTGAAAACCTCGGCAGCGTTGTACAGATCGGCAATCCAATTATGGAGAAGAAGATCGTTGATGCTTTGCTACAAGCACGCGATCGCAACCTGTATCGCTCGATCACCGACTGTGGCGCTGGAGGGTTTTCCTCTGCTGTTGGTGAGATGGGGGAACATGTAGGCGCGGAGGTGCATCTGGAACGTGTCTCCCTGAAATATGAAGGACTCGCTCCCTGGGAAATCTGGCTGTCCGAAGCACAGGAACGCATGGTTATCGCTGTGCCACCTGAAAATATAGATGAACTCATAGAGATATGCGAAGCAGAAGTCGTTGAAGCCACCGTCCTCGGAACTTTCACAGACACACATCGGTTACAAGTGTTCTATGAAGGTGCGATAGTCGCCGACTTAGAGATGGAATTCTTGCACAACGGCTTACCGAAGCCTGTCAAGCAGGCAGTGTGGTCACCTCCAAATCACCCAGATATGGCATCGCGAGATGAAGAAATCGAAAACTATACTGAAGATCTCAAACAGCTTCTCGCAAGCCCAAACATTGCAAGCAAAGAATCCGTCATTCGGCAATACGACCACGGTGTCCAAGGCGGTATAGTGATCAATCCGCTTGTCGGCGTAGAAAATGACGGACCCAGCGATGCATGCGTCGTTACGCCTGTTATCGGAAGTCGAAAAGGTGTCATCGTCGCGAACGGTATCAACCCGAAATATAGCGATGTAGATCCCTATCTCAGTGCAGCGGCAGCGATCGATGAGGCACTGCGGAACATAGTTGCTGTCGGTGGAACGTTAGAAAAGACTGCGTTGTTAGATAATTTCTGTTGGGGAAACCCGGATAAACCCGACCGACTCGGCGAATTAGTCCGGGCGGCGAAAGCGTGCTACGACATCGCAAAGGCTTATGGAACTCCCTTTATCTCTGGTAAAGACAGCCTCTACAACGAATACAGCGACACCACTACCGGTGAACAACGCGCAATTCCATCAACACTGCTTATCTCCGCTATCTGCGTTATGCCTAACATTCAGCGCGCTGTCACAATGGATGTAAAAACGCCCGGCAATTTCATCTATGTCGTCGGCAACACTTACGCCGAATTGGGGGGATCGCACTACTTCGGTATCCACGGATTCATCGGAAACAACGCACCTGCCATCCGTCCCGATGAAGGTAAACTAACGATGGAACGCCTCAGCACTGCTATCAACAACGGATTGGTGCGTTCTTGCCATGACTGTTCCGAAGGCGGTATCGGTGTCGCTGCAGCGGAGATGGCATTCGCAGGTGGATACGGAATGTCCCTAAATCTCAGCGATGTCCCCATAGGTGATGAGATTACCGCTGACGACTATCTCTTGTTTTCTGAATCAAACAGTCGTTTCCTTGTAGAGATTGAGCCGCAACACCGCGAGGCTTACGAAAAGTACATGGCGGAAATACCGATAGGCTGTCTCGGCACCGTTACAGACACACCAGAATTTGTCATCACAGGAAAGAACAACCACCGAATAATTGACACCTCAATTGATACTCTCAAATCCGCATGGCAAACACCGTTGCATTCGTAACTTTTAAGCAAGTCGTGTGTTAAATTCACAAAGGATAAAAATGGCAACACCAAAGGTACTCATTTTACGAACTGCAGGGACTAACTGCGATGCAGAGACAGAGACAGCGTTCCAACTCGCCGGGGCGGAGACAGCGTTAGTCCACATCCAACACCTCATATCTGGCAAAGCCAACCTCGCTGACTATCAGATCCTCGCTATCCCTGGTGGTTTCTCCTACGGCGATGATATTGCAGCCGGTATTTTATTAGCGATTGAGATGAGACACAAACTGACAAGTACGCTCAATCGGTTTGTCGCAGACGGTAAACTGATACTCGGTATATGCAATGGATTCCAAGTCCTCGTCCGGACAGGCTTATTGCCCGGGAACGACACCTTAGAAATGACACAACGAGCGACGTTAGCAATGAACGCCTCGGCAAAATTCGAGTGTCGGTGGGTAGATTTGGAAACGCAGGAAAGTCCGTGCGTCTTTACAAAAGATATCAAAGCCCGTGTCTATCTTCCCGTCGCGCATGCTGAGGGTCGGTTTACTGCTCCCGAAGATGTGCTGTCAGAAGTAGAAGCGAACAATCAGGTTGTGTTTCGATATGCCGAAAGCAGATACCCAAACAATCCGAACGGTTCTGATGCCGACATCGCTGGCATCTGCGATGCAACGGGTAGAATCTTCGGTTTGATGCCTCATCCGGAACGTTTCCTAATGAAATGGAATCACCCGCGCTGGACCCGGCTTTCAGAAACACAAGATACTGACTCTGAAGAGGGCGACGGACTGATCATCTTCAAAAACGCTGTTAATTACGTCAAATCGAACCTTTAACATGGTAAATTCCGTATATTTAAAAGCAGTGTGTTCCAAAACGCTCAGAAAAAATGCTGGATAAATTAACGCGTCGCCTCCTTCCATTCTATATGAAATTGCCTGTCTTTTGGGCGTTTATAGTGGTTTCAGTGCTGGGGCAGCTGCTTTGGGTCGCTATCATTTCCCAAGACGTATTCATTGATCTTCGCTGGTCAAGTTTCGGCTACGGCTTAGGAATTGCTTTAGGATTTATGCAAGGGAAGTGGACCTCTCGGTTATGGCAGCAGTCCTATTTAAAGGTTTTAAAACGGCAGATAATCTTCTGGGAAGCGAAAGGTGCGAAACTTCTCACTTTTTATACCTGTGTTGCGCTCGGTTTACCGATTCTCTGTCCATTCCTCACCCGCTCACTTGATACATTAGCAGGTATCCAATCTTATGTCTTCGGTTTTATCGGTGCGATGAACGTAGCACTGCTGTTATGGGTGCGACGGATGCCGAAGTGAATATAGCAAGAGAAATTTCTGTACCATGATTGAAAATTCGTCACAGATGTGGTAAACTTTATAGTACAAATGAAAGACTCGGAATTACCGTTGGAGAACTTCACTATGCGTCCGCTGACAATTTCCTTACCAGATTACCTCTACGAAAAATTGACGCAACAAGCAAAAGTGTTCGACACCTCTCTTGAAGAACTTGTGTTGTTTCAACTCAAGCGCGATGAGGCAAGAGATAGTGCCCTAATGTTCTTACGAAAGCGCGCGGGCAGATGCTTGATGGTAAGAGAACCTTTCCTTAAAGAATCAGCTCCACCTATCTGGGTAGTTTCCATTTTCACTAACGTCGCCCCTCCTGTCGAAGTCGGAGAGATACTCATTGATGCCGAGACCGAGGAAGTCTTAAGCACAGAGATGGACGTGATTGAAATGATTAAAAGAGGGCACGCTAGCTTCGGGTTTGAGTCTTTCGCTGCAGAAAAACAAGAACGTTTGGCGGAACTCTTGGCATTAAACAATGAGAAAACGTTAGAATCGAAAGAAAAGCGAGAGATGGAAGCACTCCTCACTGAAGAGCAGGAACTCCAGATCCGAAATCTCGAAACATTGGAGAAACGGCTTTTGTCATAAGCGACACATGATACATGCGTATAGATGATCCGTTGCGTGTTACGGTGGCAAACCGCGCAAATGAACGGTGCGAGTACTGCCAATACCCGGAGGAATTTTCTCCTTCTCACTTGCAAGTTGATCATATTCTGCCACAATCAGCAAATGGACCGAACGAACTCGAAAATCTGGCACTCGCCTGTTCACATTGTAACGCCCACAAAGCCACGCATCAAACAGGAACCGATCCACTGACAAGAACGGTTGTTAGACTTTTCAATCCCCGAGTTGACGATTGGACAGTTCATTTTTTCTTAAACCGCGAAACCGGTGAAATTGATGGGCGAACACCTATAGGTCGAGCAACAGTCAAAGTCCTCCTGATGAATGCTGATCAACCCATCCGAGCACGCCGAAATTTGATGATACTTGGGTTTTATGAGACTCGATAGAAACCAAGAAAAAGCCGTAAACCACGTCACGGGACCCGCTATCGTTATCGCAGGACCGGGCAGCGGCAAAACCACAGTCGTAACGGCACGAATTCTAAACCTCATCCAGACCCACAACATCTCACCTTCACATATTCTCGCTATTGCGTTCAATAGAAAAGCCGTTGAAGAGATGGAAACACGCATCTTGCGGGAACTCACGGCATCCGAAACCGCCCAAAAACCTGTCATCCGCACACTCCACGCCTTCGGTAAAGACATTATCACCGAAAACTATAAACGCGCAGCGTTTAGCCATATTCCTGAAATCTGGTCGGGACAGATTGATCAGATCATCACAGACGAGCAGAGACAGATTGAACGCAAAGCCGCCACTACCCCGGTCGTCATCTATAAAATAGAGAGCAAAAAGACCGGCAAATGCTATATTGGACAGACGACAAACCCAGATCGGCGGCGTAAGGAACACTTCGACCACTCCTCAAACGATAGACTCCGTCAAGCAATCCGATCTGAAGGTGAAACACAATTCCGTTTTCAGGTACTTGAACGGGTACCAGGACGAGAAGCGAACCATCGCGAAGCACACTGGATCGCTTTCTATAGAGACCAAGCGGGTGTGTTCAACCGTGCCGATCCGTTACGGGTGGAGTACAGCAACCAACTCATTCTTGAAATGTTTTGTCAGCATTTCGGCATCGTTTATGAGGAACATCTTGACAGACACCCAGACTTCAAAAATCTTCGCGAACGTTTCAACGATATAGAAGATACCGTTATGCGTGCGAAACGGCAGGTTGTTACAGGTGTTTTCGACCCAACCACACTCGACGACCCTGTGGCACAAGCATTTGCCGTAAAATACGAGACGCTCAAAACTGAAGCAAACGCTATAGATTTCGAGGATATGATCATCCACGCAGCGAACCTACTTGAGACCTGTCCTGACCTCCGCCAAACCTATCAAGACAAATACCCCTATCTGCTTGTTGACGAATTCCAAGACATTTCGCCAGCCGACTTTCGGCTGATTTCACTCCTATCAGAGAATCTTTTCGCTGTCGGTGATGATGACCAAGCGATCTACAGTTTTCGTGGAGGCAACTCCGAGATTATGCAGGCATTTACCAAGCAGCGGGATGTGAAAAAGTATGAAATCACACGCAATTATCGTTCCACGTCAACGATTGTTGAACACGCAAGAGCCTTGATTGAGCGAAACGAGCCGCGAATCCGTAAAAATCTCCGCGCCCATAACCCGATGCAACAGTACATAAAGATCGTGGAGACAACCCCAGAAACCGTAGAAACCACCTTACTACGCGAGTTGGAACCCCCGAAAGAAATCGCTATTCTCGCACGTACCAACGACGAAACCGAACGGATTCAGGAGATGCTTATCAACTATCCCACTCCACCTGAGGTAACGACAATCCACAAAGCGAAGGGTAGAGAATGGGAAAAAGTTATCCTTATCCACAATACATTGGAGCGTCGCTTTCCCCGTCGAGATAGTATACTTACAGAGGAACGGCGTGTTTTCTACGTTGCGATGACGCGTGCCAAAGAGGAACTCGTTGTGCTTGGTGGACGGTGTCCATTCGTGCCAGAGTTTGAGGAAATCCCTAAAAATGTTGGTTATTATCTCCGGCAGTTTGGCTATTGGCGAGCGCGAAGGCGAATGAAAAAACAAGAAGATATAAAATAGAAATTGTGCTACAATCGTTGATGATAAATTGCTCCACAACAAATCCGTAGCCCAATTTCTATATGGTGGTAATCGCAAATTTGAAAAAGCAAAATTTCCATCCTGGCGTAACAGTTCGTGCCATCATACTCGGTTTGCTACTGATTCCGGTGAATACCTACTTTATCATGGCAAACCACCTCAAGTTTTGGAGCACCCTCCCAACCACGATGTCACTCATCTATAACGTGATTATCACGTTGATGGTGCTTATCCCCTTCAACCTCCTGTTGAACCGATTCCTACCGCGATTCGCTCTCAGGCAGGGTGAACTGCTGACGGTCTTCGTGATGCTGTCGCTCTCCTCCGCGATCGCGGGGCATGACATGATGCAGACGGTCATTCCGACGATATCCGATGGATACTGGTTCGCGACCCCGGAAAACGAATGGAAACAACTTTTCTGGCGTTATCTACCACCATGGCTCACATCTAATAACGAAGCAAGCCTACAAGCATTCTATGACGGGGAGGGCACCGTTTACACAAAAGTGCACCTACTGGGTTGGCTACGTCCGATCCTCTGGTGGACAATTTTTCTGACCGTTCTCATCTGGGTGATGATTTGTATAGATGTTTTCCTCCGAAGACAGTGGATCGAGCGAGAACGGTTGACGTATCCTATTGTGCAATTGCCGTTGGAAATGACGAGGCTTGACGGACGACTTTTTAAGTCAAAGATGATGTGGCTGGGATTCGCAATCGCAGGTGGTATCAACCTCATCAACGGCTTTCATGTGCTTTTCCCAGAGATTCCTGAAATCCCAGTGCGGCACGCCGAAATCGGTCAATACTTCACCCAAAAACCGTGGAGATCGATGGGGTGGACACCGGTTTATGTCCGCTCGTTTGCCGTCGGACTCGCTTTCCTCATGCCGTTGGAGATGTCGTTTTCAATCTGGTTTTTCTATTGGTTCTGGAAAGCACAACGGATACTGGGCAGCGCGCTCGGACTCGATGTGATGCCGGGGTTCCCGTACGACTGGCAACAAGTGATGGGGGGTTATCTCGTGCTCGCCTGTTTTGCGCTGTGGGGTGGACGACGCTACTTTTTTGCAGTCTTCAAGTACGTCTTCCGAATCCGCAAGTCGCCGGGCGACATTGACGACAGCAGGGAGCCGATGCGCTATCGCTGGGCGGCAATTGGACTCGTTTGTGGCTTGTTTTTCTTATTCGCCTTTTCACGACAAGGTGGGATGGAATTCTGGACAATCGGTCTCTATTTTTTAATCTATTACCTGTTAGCAATGAGTTTGACGCGTATCCGTGCTGAGGTTGGACCGCCGACGATACGGACGTATGCAACGCCGCACGATATTCTCACCGATATTTTCGGTACCCGATTGATTTCTCGGGGCAGTTTAACGATGATGCGTCTCTATTTGACCTTCAATCGAGGGTCTCGCGCCCACCCAATGCCCCATACGCTTGAAGGATTCAAACTTGCCGAAGAAACTGGCATGCACTCCGGCAGACTGATTGTCGCGATGATGCTCGCAGCGGTGATTGGTATCCTTGCATCGTTTTGGGCATATTTCGTTGTTGGATACGACATCGGTGTTGTCAGCGACCTTGGCACCGGCGGCTATAAATTGCTACAAAGTTGGCTCCAGCACCCAGCTGACACCGATGTTCCTGCTGTGATCTTTATAGGTGTCGGGGCAGGCTTGACTGGCTTCTTTTGGTGGCTACGAACCCTGTTTCCGTTTTGGCCCCTCCACCCGGCTGGCTACATGGTCGCCGGTGAAAAATCGACGATCGGCAGATTGTGGTTCTCAATATTCATCAGTTGGGGCATCAAAACAATCTTGTTGAAAGTCGGCGGGATTCGCCTCTATCGCAAAGCGTATCCACTCTTTTTAGGACTGATTCTCGGTGAATTCATGATAGGTGGCGTATGGGTACTGATTCGGCTCTTTACTGGGATACAGATGTATTCATTTTATAGATAAAAATCATATTACCAAAACCTTTTGTAGGGGTAGGTCTTGTGCCTACCCTCTACAAAGAACAAATGGAGGTAAACATGAAGCTGGCAGTTCTTTCTTATAGTCACCACGGACGGAGTATGGCGCGCACTGCATACGGTCTCGGACACGAGATTGTCGGTGTGATGGATGCTGAGGCAGACCCCCGACAACAGTTAGCGGACGATTTTCAATGTCCCGGATTTGAGACAGCAGTGGCATGTCTCGACGCAAGCAAACCGGACGCTGCCCTCGTCGCTGGCAAACATACTGAAATGCCTGCACACGTCCAAGCATGCGTAGATCGACGCATTCCTTACCTCTTGGATAAACCGTTTGCGGATTCTGCAGACAGGCTGCGTCCTGCCGCTGAGGCATCCGAAAAGCACGGCGTATTCAGCGCGCTTGTGTTACCGAACCGCGCAAGCCGAATCGTGAGTGTCGTCAAAGAGATGGTCGCCGATGGAAGCTTAGGCGAACTGACCCTATACAACAGCAGGTTAAATAACGGTCCTCCATCCCGTTACGATCCGACACCGTCTTATTGGCACAACACTCCGAGTATATCCGGTGGTGGATGCTGGGCAGTCGAAGCGGCACATGGCATCGACACATTCCTTCAATTCACCGGCGATCAGCAAATTACAGTCGTTGGCGCAGTCATGTCCAACGCAATGCACACCCGCGGCGTAGAGGACAGCGGTATCGGCGTGTTACGAACGGAAGAGGGTATCACGGGTATTATTGAATCCGGTTATACATATCCATCCGGTAAACGTGGTGGCGATCATTTCTTTCGATTTATTGGGACGAAGGCATCGGTATTTGAACAGTACGGTCGCAACGGCGAACCCCTGATCGAAATTCATACAACCGAAGGTGTCCAATTTAGTGAAGACATCTCACACGGTGCGCGGATACAAGGCGTGATGGGTGCTGCGTTTGATGCTATTCGGGACGGTGGCATTTTTGAACCGACGGTTGTTGACGCGGTGCGTATCCTTGAGATCCAGGATGCCGTCTATGCCCATGCCCGACAGGGTGTAATAACCCACGGTCCGCACCCGATGGGTTGACAGCTTGTACGATGTGTGCTAAAATCGTCTCATTCAAGAAACGGAATTGGAAGGAGTGAAGTATGTCGAATTTAAATGTGTCACAAACCATTGTATGCGCCGTTACTGCAGGTTTCGCGTTAGCACCCGCGTTGATCGGGAACACTGCTGGCAGCGACGCTATCTTTGCACCAGATGCCGAACTTAAAGAACTATTCAACGGTGCACATTTCACAGAAGGTGTCTCCGTCGCGCCAGACGGAACCGTCTATTTCAGCGACATCACCTTCACAGATCAGACGGATATGCAAGCAGGCAATATCTGGAAACACAACCGAGAGACTGGAGAAACGACCATTTTCCGTTCTCCCAGTGGGATGTCCAACGGCACGAAGTTTGATGCGCACGGTCGTTTGGTTGTTGCAGAAGGTGCGGATTTCGGGGGACGCAGGATTACGCGAACGGACATGAAAACCGGTAAAAGCGAAATTATTGCCGGTCTGTATAACGGCAAACCCTTTAATTCACCGAACGATCTGTCAATTGATGAACAGGGACGTATCTATTTTACGGATCCACGGTACGCTGGAAATGAACCCGTTGAACAACCCATCTTTGGGGTCTATCGGATCGATCCAGACCGTTCTGTTCACCTCGTTGTTACGGATGCCGGTAAACCGAACGGTGTTGCGGTTTCTCCAGATCAGCAAACCCTTTACGTCATCAGTCACGACAACGGTGCGATGGGGAGTTTTCCTGATGATGTGCCGTTGCTGAATGGACGAATGGCACTCCTCGCTTACGATCTTTCACCGAAAGGCACTGCGACTTTCCGAAAAATGCTTGTTGACTATGCGCCGCAGGACGGTCCAGACGGTATGGTTGTTGATGCTGAGGGAAATCTCTTTGTGGCGGTGCGCGATGAGACACGCCCCGGAGTTCGCGTCTACACGCCTGAAGGGGAAGAACTGGCGTACGTCAAAACACCGGATAAACCCACCAACGTAGCATTCGGACGTGGCAAAACAAGCAAGACGCTCTATATAACAGCAGAAAATTGCCTCTATAGCATCCAAACGATGAAAGAAGGGTATCACCTACCACAGAAGTAGCTTAAACATCGGGATGGAGGTCGTGCCACGGTGTTGCCTTCTCATAGCCGTGCCCGACTTGACACAACAACGGCTCCGTCAAATGTTTCCCGACAAACTGAATGCTCAACGGTAGCCCTTCGCTATTCATGCCGCACGGCACAGATAGCGTCGGCGCGCCGTTGAAGTTAAACGGCACGGTAAACCGTTGGAACTTTGGCTCCCGGGGTTCATACGGTCCATATAACACCTCCGGCGTGATGGCGTGCGGCGGTGCTGACATCGATGGACACACCAACACATCAATCTCCTCAAATACTCGTCTGAGGTGCCCTGTACAGGCGGCTCTCAAATTATTCGCTTTCGCGTATTCCGCGCCTGTCGCTTTCGCCCCCATATCAAGCCACCCTTGAAACCAAGGTCCGTAGGCATCCCGTCGGAAGGGATAGGTCGCTGCGTGTGCCACCACCGCCTCGGTAGAACACAGCAGGGGCCATGCGGAGACATACTCATCCACGTCAGGCAATTCGACTTCAACAATTTCAGCACCTTGATCCGCGAGGATTTTCACACCCGCGCACACCGCCTCGGCAAGTTCGGTGTCGATATCCTTTGTCGCATAGTTCTCGTCAAATCCGATATGGATACCTTGTAGATCCTGCCCTATTCCCTCAAGCATATTCGGCACAGGATCCGGCAGAGAAGTCGGATCGTTCGGGTCAGACCCAGCGATCGCCTCCAGCATAATAGCTGCATCAGCAACACTTCGCGTCATCGGACCGACATGATCCATCGATTCAGCAAGCGCGAGCACACCGTAACGACTCACCCTACCCCATGTCGGTTTTATCCCCACAACGCCACACGCTGCCGAAGGAAAGCGAATGGAACCGCCGGTATCACTACCCAGCGAACCGAAACACAACCCTGCTGCTGTTGCAACACCGGAACCACTCGACGATGAACCCGTCCACCGATCCGGATTCCACGGATTTTGAGGAATATCGAAATTACGGTTGTAACCGCCCATCGCACCTTCGGTCAGATTGAGCTTACCGAGCAAGATCGCACCAGCAGCAGCGAGTTTCGTGATGACCGTGCTATCAAACGCAGGCACATGCCCGGCGAGCACTTCCACGCCACCCATCGTGCGGACACCCTTTGTGAAACAGAGGTCTTTCACTGCGATAGGGACACCGTGAAGCGGGCCCCGATACGTTCCAGCGTTAATCTCCCGTTCCGCCCCCTGTGCGGCAGCCATCGCTTGTTCCGCTATCACAGTCGCGTAACTCTTCAATTGACCGTCAAGTTCTTCAATACGCTGCAGCATCGCAGTCGTAACATCCACAGGCGATAACTGCTTAGACGCAATCTGTTCCGCAATCTCGGTAATAGTTCTAAAGTGAAGTGGTGTTTCATGCATGTTCTTCTTCCTTATTTCGATTTGCCTATTTCTCAATCGGAATTTTAAGCACGCCACCGCTGTCTGTGCCAGCGTAGAGAAAACCGTCAAGTACTGCCAACGAATCAACCCGGCGACGCAGAGAACCAATGGGTTTCCACCACTTTTTATCCTCTATCCACTCGAAAACGCCCTTATAATATGTGCCTACGTAGGACTCCCTGCCAACTGTTTCCATGGTTATAACCGATGATGAATCACCCAGTCCGTAGTGTAGTGAAGTCCAAGAATTACCGTCGTTGGTGGAACGGAAAATTCCTTTACCCCAAGTTGCTGTGTAGAGTGTCGATCCAACCCATTTTAAATCTGATATGAAACTATCCGACATATCTGAACTGATAGACTTCCAAGATTTTCCTGTCTTTTCCAAACGAAAAATCTCGCCCCGCGGAGTTCCAGCATGGATTTTCTTCCCATTTACCGATAACGCCGTGATGAAGTGCCCTTCCAAACCGAGACTTTCCCACGAATCCAACCCCGGTGTCCAACGGAAAACGCCGCTGCCCTGGGTGCCGACATAAAAGGTTAAACCTACGATTTCCATGCATTCGATCGCGTACAACTCCCTATCGGTGCTAACTTCAATCAACGAGTTGCGCACTTCATCCACTTGGAAAATCCCACCCACTACATCGCCAGGGGCAAATCTGGTAGCTGCGACATAAAGTTTTCCACCGACCTCAGATAAAGCCGAAAAATGATATGAAATCGGTGGCGGCGGAATTTGGACAGGCTGCCACGATTCTCCACCGTCAATTGAGTAGACAAGCCTATGCCCTATGCCTGCGTAAATCCTATCTCCAACAACCTCTAATTCACTGACGGATGTACCCATCAATCCTGTATTGGCTTCCACCCAAGAATTACCACCATCCGTTGTGCGAAAGACACCACCACCCAACGTCCCAACGAAGACAGTGTCCTCACTCACTGCCAGCAATGCGGAAACTGTTTGATCTGTTAAGCCATCATTGACTGTTGTCCAAGAATCACCGCTATCTTCCGAGCAGAAAACCCCACCACCAAACGTACTCGCGTAGAGTGTTGTTCCAAATGATGCCAATGCCTCAACAGTATGCGTCATTTCTTCAGTAGTGATGCGCGTCCATGTATCCCCTTCGTCATCTGAACGGAAAAACCCACTGTCTCCGCTGTCCCCACCGATAAGTATGCCGATGTAAAGCATATTTTCCATGGCAGTAAACGAATCGACTCGTAATCCAGACGGCAAAAGTCCCATCGGTACCGGATCTAATCCGGATGCAACCCGCGCACTATTGATCGGCTCCATATTCATCGGTTGCTCGACAAAACCGGCATTGATGGATGTCCACGAGTTCTCATGCGCTTTTTTGCGAAAAGCCCCATTCTCTGTACCAGCGACAAGAGTTGTCCCGATTCTTGAGAATTCACGAATTGACATGTTTTCCAACCCATCGTTCATCGGGATCCACGAATCGCCATCGTCATCCGAATACCAAACACCGTCCTCCAACGTGCTAATGTATATGCGGTTCCCAATAATCACAACACCACTAACCGACATATACGTTTGGAGAGTCGGAACGTGGTTCCACGTGTCCCCACCGTCAGTTGACGCATAGAGTCCGACACTGCCAGCGTAGAGGGTCCCACCCTTCTGTGCAAAGGCTGAGGCAGAGAGATAACCTTCCCCCGGTTCAAAGGGCAATCCAACATTGACAGGAATCCAAGAATCACCAAGATCAACTGAACGGAAGACTCCTGCGCCCCGCACTCCTGCGAAAAGTACGCCTTCAGGCGTGACATAGAGTGTGTCAATATGCCCACCATAGGGACCGTTGGTTGGTACCCAGTCGTTCTCGTTAGACGCAGCGTTCACATCCGCCCCAATCAGCGGTACGAAACCGATAAAAAACCCGGTTGTAACAATCCAAATAACAGGTAAGATCCTTTTTCGTATCATCTGTCCGCTCCTCTTTTTGACGGTTGTTTGAGCAACGAAAACCACTTCACTTGACAACTTAAACAGCCAACGCCACAAAGAAGTTTACAAGCGAACCACGGACGCTCCAAGGACTCTGTTCAAGGGAGCAAACCACACAGCGGTGGGATTTTTCATCTACTTAGGCAACTAATTCAAGGCACTCACACGCGGTCGTCCTAAGAGATTTATTAACCGATCATCCGCATTTTGCAGCACCTCTTCAGGCACAGGTACACCGTTGCAAAGACTGAATCGCCAATATGCCCAGTACGCTGCGTACTGCGATTGTATAATGTAACGGGTCTTATTGGAAAGGTTTGGTGCGCCGCGGTGCCAACACTGTGGGTCCTGTAGGTAGATGTCGCCCGCCTTGCAGAAAATAGAGACAGGTTTATTCCCTTCAAATTCTGGGTTCTCCTGATTGTTCGGATGTCTGCCAGAGTAATGGCTGCCGCGCACGTATTGCGTCGGTCCCTCCTCGATTGTATCGATATCGTTCAACGCCATCTGGACAGTAAACCACATCACAGGCATCCGTAGGCGCGGATCGTGGCGCGGCATATCTTCGGTAACGGGGAAGTGCACTGAGCCATCAACATGCCACGTGTCAATCGAGAGACCGGGGAGATTCCGAAGCACATTTTGCCCACAAAACTTGCAGTTCTCACCGACGATCGCCTCTGCCAAACTTAGAATTGGTTCACGGAGGAGCATATCCCGGAAGATTGGGTCGAGTTCAATCGTGTTCCGTAAAATGAAGGGTAGCGTTTCCTTGGATTCAGCATGCGCCCCCATTTGGATATACCTGACATCCGCCAATTCTGGATTCGTTATTTCCATAAGTTCCGGATCCGCGAAAAATTCGTCAGACTTATCCCGTAGTGCGGCGACCTCTCCATCGGTCAGCACCCCCGGAATATGTACGAATCCATCACGGAAGAATTGTTCAGCAATCTGTTTCGTTTTCTCTTCGCTAAAAGGCTCACCTTTGAGTATTGGACTGTTTGCCATGTTGTCTCTCCTCTTAAAGGTTATCTTATTCTTAACTCAATCCAGATAATCCATTTCTGGTAGCAGACTCCAACGGTATTGATCTGCTGGTTGTGTATTTCGTCCCCAACGACCGAGAATTTGTGTGTCCGCGCGCTTTGCTTTTATTTGCGCTGCGACCCAATCTGGGTCCCAACCATCCAGGACCTTCTCAGTCAATTGCACTAAGATGTCTCGGCACACTGGATTATCTGCGCGGTCATGTAACTCGTTTGGATCTTCTTTAACGTCGAAAAGCTGCGGCGGTTGCCCGTGATAATAATTAAGTTTCCAATCTCCGTCTCGAACCATCCGATGGTAGCAGCCGTCATCGGTACAGTATTCAGAGAAGGCGATGTCCTCCCAATCTGTATCCTCACCACGGAGAAGCGGTAAAGTGCTTCGTCCACGGGAATGCGGTAACGGAGGTGCCCCAAGTGCATCAAGCATCGTCGCATTCAAATCCAATGAACTGACAACGCGATCGCATCGCACGCCTTCCGGTAAAGTGCCGCGCCACGACAAAATTGCAGGGACCTTCACTGAATGCTCATAAAATGTCTGTTTCCACCAAAGCCCATGCTCACCGACCTGCTCGCCGTGATCCGAGCTATAGAGGATCAGGGCGTTCTCATCCAACCCGTTTTCTCGGAGTGCCCCCAAAATCTGCCCAATCATCACGTCCATCCGAGTTACCAACGCCCAATACGCCGTGCGCGCGCGGATAATCTCCGCATCGGAAACCTCAATAATCCCACACTTCTCACGCCACCACTGGAAGTAGGGATGCAACGCTTCTGAAAAGGGTTCAGGATTTTGGGGCATCGTCATCCGCCCGTCATAAAGTTGATAATCCTCCTGCCTCGCAACGAAAGGTTGATGCGGCAACATAAACCCAACGGAGATTGAAAAGGGTGTATCCAAAAGTCCCGCCCGTTTCTGAACACCGAGCCGATTGAGATAATCCACTGTTGCAGCAGTCACGTCTTCATCGTGAACCTGATACGCACTCTGACCCGCCCCAGATTTTTCAAGACTGACACGCGCAGGTCCGGCTGTTCCAGACAGTTCACCGTGGTCAACCCCTCGTCCACCGTGATAATTCGGTCCGTGGTCCCCAACGAGGCGGTCAGTGTACCCGTGTAATTGATCCGGTCCGAGTGCGTGCATCCGTCCGATAAGCATAGGCTGATACCCCGCCGCGCCCATCGCATGTGCAAAAGTGGGAATCCCGGAATCAAGCACATGGCTGTTGGTCCACACAGCGTTCTCGTAAGGGTAACGCCCGCTCAACATTGACATCCGAGACGGTACACAGATAGGAGACGGGCAATAGACGTTTTCAAACACAACGCCTTCGGCAGCAAGATTGTCGAGATGTGGTGTCTGGACCAACCGATCACCGTAACAACCGGTTACGTAAGGGTTGTGCTGGTCGGAATGTATATAGAGCAGATTCGGACCTGGTGTGTGCATCGCAACTCCTTCGTCACATTTGGGCGGATTTGTTTTCATTATAAACACATATCGGTTTTTGTCAAGAGTTTACAGGCACCACAAGAGGTACCCAACAAGAATTTTGATAATTCACCATAAATGCTTTTAAAGATATGCACGTTCCTATTGACATTTGAAAATCTTTTGTTATAAAATAAAGCCTAATTCCAATAAGCCTTTGACAGATTGAACGTATTCCATCAAAAAGGAGCAAACACAATGGCATTTTTGAGACACATCGCCCTACGGACGAAGGATATGGAAGCCTCCCGTCGTTTTTATGAAACCATCGGTTTTGCGTTTGTAGGATATCGAGGACGCGGTGGGTTAGACCTCTCGGACGGCACGCTGAACATGACGATCCTCCAATACAACGGGACAGAACGTCCACCGTTTGAGGAAGGCACAGAGTTTATCCACTTCGGTATCATTGTTGAAGATTTACCGAGCATTTACAACACCCTTCGGGACGGTGGTTTTGAATTGATTATGGATAACGTGAAAAAAGGAGATGAAATCGACGATAATAAACCGCCAGAACGTTCCTTCAAGGTTGCTGATCCTGATGGAAATGTTGTCGATATTACATGTGCGAAGGACGAATGGCGTGGCGTGTCGGTCTAACCGGAGGATCACGAAGCATGAGCCGTACCCTTGCCCGATTTGAGATGCCGATATGGGATCCTTGTCCATTTTGCGAGTTAGCCGCTGGACGTAGCGAAATCAGACATATCATCGACGCAACTGAAAAGACGCTTACGTTCATCAACAAAAGGCAATTTGAAATCGGGCAATTGCTGGTGATTCCGCGCCGACACGCTCCAACAATTCTCGACCTGACAGACGATGAAGCCGTTGAAATTATGAATAAGGTACGAACAGCCGCTAAAGCCTTGATTGAAACTTTCAATCCAGATGGCATCACCGTTTATCAGAATAACGGTGTAACGAGTTTGCAGGAGGTTCCGCACTTTCACGTTCATGTCGTCCCGCGTCGAAAATCCAGTGATTGGGGTAGTGGACCACCACATATCGCGGCACTACAGCCCGAAAACTTAGAGATGAAGCGGAAAGTAACAGTCTCTTGGAAGCGCGCAGAAGAAATCGCATCTCTTGTAAAATTGAATTTTAAAACACAATAAACTACTTTGTATTAGGAAGCACTATGGCATTTCAATTTCAAGATTCCATGGTTAATGAATACCTCTCGCAAGGCTATCTCATCTTTCAAGGAATTGTTCCACCATCGTTGCTCACGGATTTGCGCCGAGAAGCACAGAAAGCACGCGATTTGGCACATAAACTCAACGGACCGCAGACGCAACGCATCCAACCACTCTCCAATTACGGCGATGAACTGGACCTGAAGCCTTTCTACGATTACACAGAGTTGCCGGAACTCCGAGACGCTATCGAAAAATTGCTCGGTCCTGATTATACGCATGGTCACGTTGACATTATGGGCCTCCTCGTTGAGCCGCTTGAGTATCCGTGGCACATCGGTTGGCACCGAGATGGTGTTGTCGAAGTTCCTCTGGAAGCGCGGGATGAGATTGTCAACGCAAAGTTGGCGGAAGTCTGGCACGACTTGCGTCACTTCAACCAAGTCAACTGCGCGATTTATGCGGACTCCTGTACGTGGTTTGTCCCAGGTAGCCATCTACGCCAGTGGGATCTGCCCGGTGAAGAACAATCAACAAAAGACCCGAAGTTGCGGAAACCCGCAGAAGGACAATCTAACGCTGAAGCTGAGCGATACTGTTTAGAGCACTGCAGACAGTTTCCCGGAGCCGTTCAGGTGCATCTGGGACCGGGAGATTTCATGGTCTATCGGAATCTTGCATGGCACACAGGAAATTATATTACCTACCAACCACGCGCAACGATCCACGATGTCGTCCGCTATGAAGGAAAGAAAGATTGGACCGATTGGCAACAAACGAAATTGGATGCCGTTAAACGAATGAAGGAAAAATAACCAGGAGCATATCTGTGATGCGAGTTTCAAACCGGGTCCGCTGCAGCTTATCTACAACCGATCAACTGTGTATGCCTCTAACAACTCTTCGTCCAAATCCACGCCGAAGCCGGGCGCATCGTTGAGATAGAAGAATCCATCGCGAGACTCTGGTCGTAAACGGCGATATAACTCATTTTCAACGCCATCGCGAGAAGGACCGAAGGTTTCTGCCATACACGGCATCGGAAGGCACGCGGTGAGATGTAAACCCCACGGCGTGCCAGCTTGATGGAGCCACGTTGGAATGTCCTGCTCAGCGGCTTCACGTGCAATTCGGAGGCACTCCGTAAAACCGCCCGCCCAACTTATATCGGGCTGAATCATATCAGCCGCTTTCCACCGCAGCAATTCGCGAAACCCGTATCGCGTGAATTCATGTTCACCGGAGACAATCCATATCGGTTGCACATCGCGCACCAATTGTGCCATGCCTGCGTAGTCGTCAAGTGGGATAGGCTCCTCAATCCATTTGAGGTCGATATTAGCAGCTGCCTCGGCGAAACGGAGCGTATAGTCTACATCCCAACGGAGATAGATGTCTGCCATCAGTTCGACATCCGCACCGATGACATCCCGTGCGACATTTATCATTTCCACATTTTCTGCAAAGCCATCTTCACCTTCCGCAAGTCCATTCCTTAAGGGCAACTTACAAGCGGCGAACCCGTTCTCTGCATAATAACCGACATCGCCACCCGTGGCATAAGCAGGAATCTTAAGGCGTGGTGTATCTGTAATAAGACTATAGACAGGCGCGTCCACAATCTTCCCACACAAGTCAACAAGCGCGAGTTCTATACCGCTCAATGCATAAATAACCAAGCCGCGTCGTCCGTAAATTGAGGTGATGTGATACAGATGTTCCCATATCTCCTCAACATCAACCGGATCGCGTCCGATGACGAAGTGTTGGAGGTGTTTCTCAATAATCAGCGCACCTGCAAGTCCGCCACCACCGAGACCGTATCCTTTCAAACCCTTATCGGTCGTTATTTCTACGATTAACGCCCCTGCTTGCGTTGCGAAGGGACCGCGCCAATCAACATGTGCCGTCTGAGTCGTCGGTTTCTGCCACTGCCCTTTGGCAAACCCCAAACTGGGCATTGCACGAGGGTTCAGGTTGACATGCCATGTCCGAATCCCCGCAACGGTATGTCGGGTTTTTGCACGTTCTTTCCACGTAGCCGTGAGATTGTTTTCATTGCAGGGCATAATGTCCTTCCTTATAAAAGTTTCATCTTAATGGTAGGGGCAGTTTACGATTGCCACAGATCACGATGGTAGTGCAAAATAACCGATTCCAGTGAACAATCCAACTATCATCCAGAGACCCACCATCACGTATTCGCCGAAAATCAAGCCGAACGCAACAGGTCGAATTTTTCGATACGTTGAGGCACCGCCAAATTTCAGTGCCATATACTTAATGAACCACCCAATCAGAATTGAGGACCAGAGGTGAAAGGGTGGATACGTCGCTCCGAGGAGATAACCGATCGGATGCAAGGACCACCAGACAAAGTTCTGCCGCATCCAGAGCATAAACCCCGTAAACCCAGCACCAGCAATCATACTGTACACCTCGTCCCACTTTGTTTCAATAGGGAATTGGATGAGGCTGCTCATCCGTTGAAAATAGTTGCGTGGCGCGACCACGAAGGACCAACTCTGTAAAAACAGGGCACCCTTACCGTAAATTAGCGTCAACGAGGCGTAAACAGACACAAGGAGCGCGAAGATAATTGCGACCCATAGGATCGGCATAATACGCCGACGAGCGAGTTTCACCTCATCTGCTGCCTTGAAACTATGAAGGAAGTTTGGCATCATAAACTCGCCCCAATCACGCAAAAAGGTACGTTGGAAACTCAGAATGGCGAGACTCTTATGCCCTAACGCGTTGGAGCCCAAAGTAATATCAATGTATTCTGAAGGGAAAAAAGGTGCCTGTACAAGCAACAATCCACCATTAACGACCATCCATGACAGCACAATAGACGTGATAAAGATAGAGAGCAGCGTTACAACCGCGACCCACGTCGTTATGCCTGCAACAACAAAAAAGATGACCAGAATAGTAAACCCGAAGAGAAATCCAAGGAGTGCGACGCGATACGAAACCGGTTCATTGGAATCGTCTATCGGTTGCCCAGCCAAGGTAGTATGACTTGTCCTCGCATGCCCCAGACCGAAGGTCTTCCTAAAAACCGATGCGATGTGTTCACGTCCTATCCAGAAAACCGCGGGGACAAAAACGAGATAGCCTCCCATCACTTGACGGCTACAACTAATCCACGGACCGATGCTGAGTCCAATCGCATTCATGATGATATACTGGAGTTTGAAAAAGAGATAGAAGAACCAGAGACTAAACGAAACCTCAAGCGTGAGTAAAGAGGCTATCCCGATGACAGAAAAATAGATGACGAACCGCATCGCGGGCCACCATCCAAGCGTATGCCACGGCTTTTCGGTGAAAACGGCGTAGATATTGTAAATAAGCGGGATCTCTGGCACCTGTGGGAAATGCGCATGCAACCCGTTGATAAGGTGCAACACCACTGGTAGTGCCATCCCTGCCCAGAGGAGTCTGCTTTTGAAAAAGGTATTGAGAAGCGTGCCGCGCGCCGGTTCCGCAGCAAGTTGTACCGGAATCTGAATTAATGGGAACGAGAACCTTTCGCGTTCCACCCACTGTTTTCGGAGAATTGTAGACAGACAAAGTGTTGTGAAATAGAAAACCAGAACGAAAAGTCCCCAGACAAGCAATGGCTTGAGCCATATCATCCAGGGGACACTTTCACCCGGGGAAATCCCTTCATAGAAATCTGTTACAGCGCGAGAATCTGTGACAACAAGCCACTCTGGAACGTGTGGGTGGAGCGTTTCTGCCCAATCGTTTTCCGTTGTCGTGAAGTAGCGCAGCGCAACAAGGGATGGAAGCAAAAATTGCAACAAACCCATTGACGGAATGCCGACTGCGACAATTAACATCATCCAGATGACGGTTAATTCCAATGCGGAGAAGACAAAACGCCTACTCCGCATCAACTTACGCAACGGCAGATTGACAAGGAATACCAGAATGAGGAGTCCGAAGATTGAACCAACAGGGAGATGATTGCCTGCGATCTTGGTATTTTGTAGGAAATAGTTGTTGTAGGGAGTGATTGCACACATTACACCTACTAAGAGCAGCCCTACGAGGATAGCAGGAAATCGGATTTTCTGGTGGGACCTGCTAGTTTCCCCAAAATTGTCTTTAAACGTGTTGACAGCCAAGCGTGTACGTGTCTCCCATTCTTGTTATCGGTTCAAAATCTTGCTTTTAACTTTCGTCTCGCACTGAAGGACGATAGAGACAAGTTTCAGCATCGACAACACGACCATCAGGTAATGTATACTGATTCGGCGTGCCTTGACCCCACGGTTCCTTGAAATCTTGGCTTCGCACTTTATCAACTTCCATCTGCTCTGCGACCTTTTCCCATGAGAAACCATTCATGAGCCGCTCATGTAGGGATGCCTCTAATTCGCTATAGTCCGCTTGTCCTGCGAGGTTCTCAAATTCATCCGGGTCTTTTTTCAAATCAAAGAGAATAGATTCGTCTTCAGGAAAGGCGACGTATTTATGGCGAGGCGTTCGGAGCATACGCATCGGTCCTGTAGTCTGGTTCGACCAGTATTCGGTGATTGCAGTGTTGCGCCACCCCTCGGCATTACCGGACATAAGGTTCGTCAGGTCTGCACCGTCTAAACCCTCAGGGATAGGAATACCGGCTCTGGTACATAGCGTTGGGAAGAGGTCATTCAGTTCAACAGGTGCTGTCACTCGTGAGCCGTGTGATTGTTGGAGCTGATTGTCCCAGACGATTAAAGGTACCCGCGCCGCTGCCTCGTAGTAACTGGATTTCCACCACTGTCCGTGTTCACCCGCCATCTCACCGTGATCTGTCGTATAGACAATAATAGTATTATCCAAAAAGCCATCGCGTTCTAAAAGTGCGAGCAGATCTCCAACGGTCTCGTCAAGGAATTCACAACAGGCGTAGTATGCCGCTCGCGCTTTTCGGGCTTCTTCGGGCGGGATTTCCTCTGTGTTGAAGTTGTCCCGTAAACCTTTCGCGAAGGGGTGTGTTTGTTCCAAATGTCCTTCTGGAATGTTAGGCATATCTATATTATCGGGCCAATACTTATCAAGAAGCCGTTTGGGTGCCGTGAGAGGGAAATGTGGACGACTGTAACTTGCAAGCAGGAACCACGGCTGTTCTGACGATTGGGACCTTAAGTATTCAAGCGTTTCTGTATTGATAACCCGTTCTTGCAGCATGCTTGTCGGGATTTCAGTGATTCCTGCCAATCGTGTTCGCGGGCGTTTCCCAGATGGAGTCTTCAATGGATCCGTTTGATGTCCGGCATATCCGCGCAGGTCGCCGTAAGGTCGAGACTGAAACCCGTTGCTCTGTTCTTTTCCACCGAAGTGCATCTTCCCAACGAGCGCAGTCGCATAGCCGTGCTGTGCGAAATGTGCGGGCATCGTGAGGTGTTCAGGAAACAGGATGGAGCCGTTATTCCACGCCGAACATCGATGGGCGTGTTTTCCTGTTAGCATACACATTCGGGAAGGGGTGCAGAGCGGTACCTGGCAATAAGCACTTTCAAAATAGGTTCCAGATTCGGCGAGTTGATCAAGATTCGGTGTTTGGACAATGTCATTGCCTTCACAGCCTATAGCGTGCGGACTATGTTCGTCACTCATCAAGAAGAGAATATTCGGTCTTTGAGCCATTAAGTAAAAACCCTCCTCGTTGTCTAAATTAGGATTTGTAGGATTCTGGGAATTAAAACTGTGCTATTGCCCTGCTGAGTTAATAGTTTACACGACTTCGCGGCGATGTGCAAGTGGATTTTTAGGTGAGGTAGAAATGCGAAACTACGTTAACTGGAAGATCACACAGTCATTCTCTTATCCTGAAAATTCTTTAATCCTGAAAATCCTGATTCAGACGAGAAGAAGCATGCGATGGTTTTGCTTTGGACTTCGCGACACCCATTCCGAGAGCAGGTAACACAGTCCCAGAAATGTCAACGGAATAGTCAAAAATCGTCCATCCTGAAGCCCCCAAGGAGCGTGAGAGGTAAATCTGCTCAACCACCGCATCTGGTGTAAGTAGCGAATTAGAAGCAGTCGCACCGATACCGGGATAAACCGCAACCTCTTTAGGCATCAGCGTAAGTTGATTGGTAAGCAATTCTGTGAAATAGTTTGTATCTTCAGTATAATTCATCGGACACACGAAATCGACATAACCGGCTTTTGCCCATGCGATCCAATCCTGTCCAATAGAGGTTACACATGCTGGATAACCTCCAAAGACTGCCGTAGAAATTTTGAGATTAGGGTTCGCCTCGCGTCCCCGCTTGTGGAGTAAGCGAACCAAGCGCGTAATTTGCTGCGTCCGCCACTCAACATACTTGTCACTGTAAATCCCAGTCTTCGGTAAAACAGCGGCGGGCCATTCATCAATTCGCAATCGCGTTGCAAGCACAAATCTTTTACGGCACTCTTGACAGTAGCATGCGTGGCTTCCGGGATAACGAATATAATCCAAATGGATACCATCAACATCGTAATTCGCTACAATCTCCAACATGCTCTCCAATTCCAAAAGAACGTTTTCTGGATGTGAAGGGCAAAGCCAGTTGATCGGTTTTCCAGTCGCTGAGACTTGGGTCCGTCCCGATTCTCGCATCTTTTTTATAAATTCTTCCGGCGCGCCTTCCAAATTCCACGTAATCTTCCACACGTGGACCTCTAAATTGTGCTTACGTGCCGCCGCGATGCATTGTGCCAACTGATCCCCGTATTGCGCAAAAGTTTTGCTCTGCGGTAAGACTTTACTCGGATAATGTGCTACGCCTGCCAATGCCATGTTTGGAAGAATCATGTTCACGCCTGCTGCGGTTAATTCCTTAGCAGACCGGTCCCAATCACCCGGATACGCGCCCAGTCCAGAATGATTCCATACGGCGCGTCCCTCTGTTTCAACACTTACATGCGACAAGAAATAGGCTTTTGAGAACGCCTCACGGCTTGCGCGGGCTGTGGTTATTGCTGCATTGTAAACCTTGTGCTCATATTCAGTGCGCGCTCTCGCCATCATAAGTTCACCTGTTTTCAAAGCCTGTTCCGCTTCCGAGATGCCATTTTGCTGGGCAAATGCCCTTAACGCTTCAAGCCCTTCTGTATGTCCAATGTTCGTTATTGCCTCTATTGCCCGCTTGGCGAGTGTGTCCCGAAATTCTGGAATGAGATGCCCCAGAAGCGCAGCAAGCAACTGCGTCTTGGTCTGAATGTCGTCTGGGAGAAAAATGTGGCTGAAGAACACCCCTGCCTCACCTACAAAGAGAGCTGGCAAACTGGTCGACTCCGCCATGGCATTATGCCAATACCCAATAATCTTCGTCCGTGGTGTTGTTGGCTCTGCCACCGTAATGTTCCACGATGCCTGTCTGATAGATGCAGGCATATCAGGTATTTCAGAGGTATTGAGACGAACTGTGGAAAACTGCCCCGGTGCCTCTTCTTTCAGCCAACCCGTTTGACGCAAACCGAGGAGCGGTGCTACCGCATCCGCTAAACTATAAGTTACGAAAAGTTTGCCGCCACCCGCGACGAAACCTTTTAATAACTTCGCGGTCTGTGCTGTAACAACAGTGTTTAAGGGAAGAATAACCAATCGGCGAGGTTTGAGCTGCGCTTGGGAAAGCGAGGCTTCCTCAAGCACAGCGGCAGTAAACCCGATGCTGTTAAGCATCTGATTGAACCGCTTGCTGACAGTACGAGCGTATTGAACATCACCTGATGCTGGTAAAACAATCGCAATCTTTGCCGGTTGCGCAGCAGCGAAGTTGAACCAATTGGTACTCCAGAGAAACGCACACGCGAAAAAGACTATTGGAACACAACACCTTCTATTGGTAGTTTCACGGAGCTGCGATCGGAAGATCCCTATGATGGCACACGATAGGTTTTGGCTTACAACACGAGTTAAAAACATTACCTGTACCTCTCAAAATTTTTCGATGCAAGCTTTCGGGTTCGCTTTTCAACGCGAGATGTCTCATGTCTCTTCCCCAAGAACCTATCAATGCCTTCGGCGATAGCAGTGGCGATCTTATGCTGATATGCCGGTGTTGTGAGCTTCCGTCCTTCTGTCGGATTCGACACAAATCCGGTCTCAATGAGAACAGCAGGCACGTTTGTTCCGATCAAAACAACAAATCGCGCGTGTTTGACCCCGCGGTCAATCGCCCCGGTAGCCTGCACCAATGCCTGCTGGACGTATCCCGCCAAACGCCTGCTATCCTCACTTTTGCTCTCTTGTATTATCCCTTTCAGTAACTTTTCCAATTCTTGGATACTGTAGCCAGAGTCTGCATTCTCGCGCGCGGCTATAATTTCCGATGCTTTGTCCGTACTGGCGACATCCAGATAATAGGTTTCGATACCCCTTGCTTTAGAACTCTCACTACCATTGGCATGAATGCTCAGAAAGAGATCCGCCTTGTGTTGAATCGCAAACGCAGTGCGGTCCCTAAGCGGAATGAAACGATTGGTATCACGTGTCATCAGCACAGTGTAGCCTCTTTGCGTTAAAATCTCGCGAAGCTTTTTCGAGATGCTGAGAACAATAGTCCTCTCTTTCCGGGTATTACCACCGAATGCTCCGGGATCCTTTCCTCCATGACCGGGATCAATAACTATCGTTTTCGCGGTTAACCCAAACTCACGCGTCAATGATTCGGGAACTAACGGTTTTGTACCGATAATCGGTGCCGCGGGTTCCTGTCCCAGTCTTGGTCTCGGTTTTGGTTGTGATCGAACTTGTACTTGAACCTCACTTTTTGGTTCCGGTTGTACTTGGACTCGAACTTCGTTTTTTGGTCCCGGTTCTGGTTGTGGTTTTTGTTGCGGTTGTACTTGAACCTCACCCTTTGGTTTCGGTTTTGACTGCGGTTGCGCTTGTACGTGAACCTCATTTTCAGACGGTGGTAACACTATCGGCTCTTGTTGGGTTTTGAGTGGCTGTAGCTCCTCAGCGGCAGCGACAACGATTTCCTGATTGGTTGAAGACCTTATGAGATTATGATAAAGCACTTTAGCACGTGTGAGGTAACCTTGTCTCGTATAAACACGAGCTAATTCCAACCGAGCAGGGTCAGATACTTCAGAGTTTGGATAGCGATTTTCCACAAGCTGATATTGCGTGATAGCTTGATAATCGTCGCCGACATAGTCGTAGCAACGCCCTAACCAATAGTGTGCTTGCGGCACATATTGCGAGGTAGGATAGATGTGAATTAGTTCTTGGAATGCTTGGATTGCCAGCCACGGTGCTTGGGTGTCGCCAGCTTTGATGCTCCAGGCCCAACTGGAAGCGATGGCGTATTGTGCATCATCTGCCATTTGACCTTGGGGATCCGCGTCAATAATTTTCTGAAATTCTGAAATGAGCGCACGCCATTCGGCAGCGGTGGCATACGTCTGTTCGCTCGTGTACGCAGAATGACGCTGTGCCGCCTCCTTATAATTGGGCATGCTCATACACCCAAACAACACCATCAAAGATAGGACCAGCAGGTAAGAACAATACGTTTTCATAATCTTCCCCTCTTGCGGGCTGTTTTTTTTCTCAATTTTTAGTTTACATACTACGAAATAAAACGAAATATCTTCATCTTTCGTTACTAAATTGTTAGGACCTACGGCACGCACGCCGCTGGCGAGGTTTTAAACCTCGCCAGCAAGGGATGCTGCGCCTTCCAACAAAACTCGACACATCTATTTCCCTGTTGATTTCCCCTTCAATCCATGTTAAACTAACATCTCACAATTGACTTTGAACATAATATAAGGAGAACCGATGGAACTCACTCAGCAGGAAATTCAACTGTTTCGGCACAACGGCTTCATTAAATTTCCGACGCAACTCTCTAAAGATCATGTAGAGGCACTTAAAGCAACGGCGTTGAAAGACATGGCAGATGCCGTGGAGCCTGTGGCACGACAAGGCGACAGGATTATCCGAATTTCTGCTGTTTGGCAGCGCGGCGGTATCTTCCAGGAGACCATCACTTGCGATGAAATTCTCAACCCGTTGGAATCATTATTGGGCTCAAATATAGAATTTGTTCTGAATCGTCACAATCACGTCTATCTTCGAGACGCAGGTTCGACGCATTCGCTTGAGCTCCATCGCGATGTCCGCCACTGGTCCCGGACGATTGCAACTGTCCTCATCTATTTGGAAGAAACAAATTTAGAAAACGGCTGCACGCGAGTTGTCCCAGGGTCGCACCACCTACCTGCTTTTGCACACCTTAAAGATGAAGCGATTGAGCAAATTGCAGCGAGCCAATCCATTCCGTTACCGATGCCAGCAGGCGGTTTGCTCGCTATTGACAGCATGATAATCCACTCGGCTGGAATCAATCGCACAGATAGGACGCGGATGAGTATGACGCTCGGATACCACAGTGCAGACGAACTCGCGTCGGGAGATAATCCAAAGAAGGTGCTTGTCCGCGGTACGCGACCTTACCGCGGAAATGATTTGTATTGATGTAAATTTATTTACAATTCGCAAGCGATGTCCGAAAAACTTTTTTCATAAAAATTAATTTTTTCTTGACAAACACGAAACTATGTGTTATACTTAATAACGTCCTTGAGGTGAGATGATAGCCAAATCTCATTTTGGGCGGGTAGCTCAGGTGGCTAGAGCGACAGCCTTACAAGCTGTAGGTCACAGGTTCAAGTCCTGTCCCGCCTACTTGTTAGGGATTCCTTATGGGCTCGTGGCGCAGTTGGTTTAGCGCGCCTGCCTGTCACGCAGGAGGTCGCGGGTTCAAGTCCCGTCGGGCCCGTTTCTATTATGCTATGCCGAATTAGCCACAGGTTGTATCTTACAATGCTGTGGTTTTTTCGTTACAGGACAGTCCATCACACTATTTATTCTTGGACACCATCTGTGTTAACAATACCGAACATAGAGATGTAGACATGCAAACTGAAAGACAATCTGACACGTCCGCACTCGCTGAATACGATGAAGCTATTCGGATTAATCCAAATTCCGCTGAAGCCTACTTCAATCGGGGGCTTGCGAGGGCTTCGTTAGATCAAGATCCATCTGCCATTGCTGACTACGATGCAGCAATCCGACTCAACCCAGATGTTGCCGAAGCGTATTTCCATCGGGCATGTCTGAGGGACTACTTAGCACCACGCGAGTCTGTGATGGTTGCTCGTCATGCAACACTTCGTTCTGCAATTACTGACTTTGACGAAGCAATACGAATAGGTCTTGATCCGTCCTTACTCCCTCACGCCTATTACAGGCGAGGAAAAGCGAAATATAATTTGAACCGATATGAAGCGGCTATCGTTGATTTTGATGAAGCTCTCAGGCTCAATCCAAATGATCCTGAAAGTCTTGATGGACGAAAGGACGCAGAAGGAATCCTGAATTTTTACGAAGAAGGGATCACTCATTTTGATGAGATAATCCATCAGAACCCCAATGACATCAGAACCTACAAAACTCGGGGTGAAACAAACGGATTCTTAGGACGAATGCAGGAAGCGAAAGTCGATTTTCAAAAAATATTGGAACTCGCCATTGACACAGACATCATAGCAGAAACAGAAAAGCACCTTCAGGAACTTGGCAACCCCGACTATTGGCAGCAATATAGTTGGCATGTACAGTAACAGCCATAGATTGTTTTCAATAATACTGTGGCTGTTTCCGTTGCAGACTCGACAGCGCAGTACAAACCTAAATATAGAGGAGCGGCACCGCCGTGATTGACCTTAAATTTATTCGCGAAAATACCGAAGATGTCCGCCGGATGTTAGCAGATCGTCAGACTGAAGCGGAACTGAACCGGTTGGTAGAATTGGACACACGCTGGCGTGAGAACTTAACCCATACACAATCTCTCAAAGCACACCAGAATCAGGTATCACAACAAATCGCTGAGCGTAAAAAGGCAAAATTGGATGCGACAGAGACTATCGCGGAGATGCGGGAACTCTCACAAAAAATCAAGGAACTCACCGCCGAAAATAACGACACAAAAACCGAGATAGACGCTATTCTGTTGACAATCCCGAATATGCCGGAGGCAAGCACACCTGTCGGGACCAGTGAAGACGATAACCTCGAAATCAAGACCTGGGGTGAATCACCGAGTTTCGATTTTGAACTGAAACCGCATTGGGAAATCGCGGAAGCGTTGGACATCGTCGATTTTCAACGCGGTGCGAAGGTCGCGGGAAGCAACTTTGTGCTATTCAAAGGCTTGGGAGCACGGTTGGAGCGTGCGTTGATTCAGTTTATGCTCGATTTGCACACGACCCAGCACGGCTACACCGAAATCTCACCGCCATTTCTCGCTAACCGTCCGACGATGACAGGAACAGGACAACTCCCTAAATTCGAGGCGGATATGTACCGCTGCGACAGAGATGACGAGAATCCTGACACCGATCTGTTTCTGATTCCAACGGCTGAAGTTCCAGTAACGAACCTTTTCGCCGGCGAGATTCTCTCCGCTGAAGATTTACCTATCTACTATACTGCCTATACACCGTGTTTTCGGCGTGAGGCAGGTGCTTACGGTAAAGACACACGAGGTCTACAACGCATTCATCAATTTGATAAAGTGGAGATGGTAAAGTTCACCACGCCTGAAACTTCCTACGCGGAACATGAATCGCTATTGGCAAATGCTGAGAGCGTTTTGCAGGCACTCGGTTTGTCTTATCGCGTTGTGCAACATTGCACGGTGGAACTCGGTTTCGCCGCTGCGAAATGCTACGATATTGAGGTTTGGGCACCTGCTCGGCAGCGGTTCTTAGAGGTCTCTTCTTGTAGTAACTTCGAGGCGTTCCAAGCGCGTCGTGCAAATATCCGTTATCGTCCAGAAGCGGGTGCGAAACCGGAGTTCATTCACACGCTGAACGCGTCCGGTACAGCATTGCCGCGTGTGGTCATTGCACTCTTGGAGACATATCAGAATCCAGATGGCACAGTCCGCGTACCTGCAGTGCTGCAACCGTACATGGGAGGCCTAACGCAAATTGGGTGACGCTGTTGTAAATGATCAAGTACAAATTTACAGAGTATTTTGAGAGGCAAGCCTTGTGCAAACGGTCTCATTCAAAGAAAGAGATGATAAAATGAGAAGTGTAAGTTTTCCGATAAAGGTGAGTACTGGGACAATGGCAATTTGCTGTTAACTGATGAAGATGGTAGCACCACTTATCTCCACATCACTGATGGAGTGGGACGGTTTAGCCTCTTTTAGTAACTACCTCATCAGAATATTCAAGCATAGGTTCTTCAACTCTATAATCAACGGAAATTCAAGGTCTCCCAGCGGAAGTCTTGAGTCATTTTATCCAATAAAAATTACCACTGGAAGCCGGCCAGTCAAGAACGTATAAAATTTGGGCTTTGGTCTGGTATGCTTCAACGTATTCTCGAACATTTGCCCAACGCTCTTGTATTTCATCAGAACCAAGTTTTTTAAAAACGCTTGGGTCACTGTACTCTGGAACAACCTCCTGCCAGCAGGTTAAGGCGAGGTTCTGTAGACTTTCAATCTTTTGTTCCCGAGGCGTGTCCGTATTTCGGATAATCTCGTCTATTTTGCAAATGATATGTTTAACTGACATTTATTCACAACTTTTATACTACCCTGTTGGACAATTGAAGTGTTTAGCTGCATCAAAGGGACCATAGAAGATAAGCATTTTTGTCTCATCTTAGGAATCACGACCAGGGGTTGTGCCCACAAGACTAAACATTGGATCCCAACTGAGGACGAAGGACTCTCAACTCTTTCAGAATTACATCATCTTTCCTCTCTTCTAGCCCCGCCAAGTCTTCTCGATTTGTCCGTATAGTGAACCCCGCGTCCGTAATCATCCGGAGCGTGTGAGATGCCGCCGCACCTTTGGCATTCAAATAGCCATCTATAAACATCGAATTTGCCGGATAGAGTGCCATCACCTCCATGCTTCGTAAATGATGTTCCCTGCCCGCGGCTATCCGTATCTCTGCCTTCGGATTTAGGAACCGATACAAACACAACACGCGAAGACAATAATCCGGGGTTAAAGGAACAGGCACATCCTGTGGGTTCTCCGTAACAGATTCCGATAACTGCGTGCCAGATATCGGTAAGAAAAAGTTGACCGGCAATGAAGCGACCTCAAGTTCTCGGAGTGCTTTCGCCACTTTAATTAAGTCATCCGTCCCCTCGCCCATTCCGACGATCACGCCTGAACAGCAAGCGAGTCCAACTGCCTGCGCAGCCCGCAATGTCTCCATCCTATCCTGATAAGTGTGTGTGCTACATATCTTCGGATAGTGAGTTTCGGAGGTATTCAGGTTGTGATTTAACCTGTCCAATCCAGCGGCTTTCAAGACACCAGCAGATTCCACATCGATCAATCCAGCAGAGAGACACACTTCGATCGGATAGCGTGCCTTGACAGTGCGGATGAGTTCTGCGAGGTGTGCAACCCGTTTCGGCGAGGGACCGCGTCCACTCATGACAATGCAGTAGCGATACGCCCCAGATTCATAAGCGCGCGCAGCCTCCGCCAGAATCTCGGCATCAGGTTTTAAGGGATAAGTCTCAATATCTGCCGTTGCAGAACTTGCCTGCGCGCAATAGTGGCAATCCTCTGGACAGTAGCCGTTTTGAGCGTTGTTAAGGATATGCAGTTGGACCTCATTCTGAAAATGGGTTTTACGAACCTGATATGCCGCATCCAAAAGCGGGAGTAATTCTATCTCCGATGCTGTTAGCAGTTTCTCGCAAGTAGCCTCGGACAGTAGTTCACCGCTGAGGCTGATGGCTGTTAAGTCTTGATAAAATTCTGTTTTCATACTTCTAATGATTGGATTTTCGCTCCGATTTTTTCGTTGTCAAAATAGGATTGCACTCGACTAAGAAACGTCCCACGCAATATCGGCTGCATTAAAGACGGGGCCCTCAGTACAAACACGTTGATATTCGATACGATCCGCATCTATCCGGACGGGGCAAACACAACCGAGACACACTCCCATAGCACATCCCATCCGATTCTCCATAGCAATTTGCGCGGGCACTCCAAACTCAATGGCAATCTTTGTGACAGCAGAAAGCATCCCGTGTGGTCCGCACGCATAAATTATCGGGCAGGACCCATCGGTTTTCTCAAGCAAATCCGCGAGGATATCAGTAACATATCCGTGATGCCCGATACTCCCATCATCCGTAGCAATATGGACCGAGATACCGATAGATTCCAAATCCGCCACACTCAAAAGTCGGGAGCGACGCTGCGCTCCTACTAATCCGAGTGCTTGTATACCCTTCTTACGCAATGCCACAGCAAGCAACATAAGCGAGGCAATACCGGCACCTCCACCGACAAGTATTGCAGGTTCAGGCTTTGTCGTAAAATCAAACGTATTGCCGAGTGGTCCGAGTACCTGTAACGGCTCACCCTTGAGCATCTCTGACAACCGTTTCGTTCCGTCCCCAATAATCTGATAGAGCATCGTTATTTCGTTCCCTTCTACCGTATAGATAGTGAAGGGACGGCGGAGCAGCATACCGGTATCTTGCGAAACCATAACGTGGACGAACTGCCCTGGACGTGCATGCTGTGCGATTTCCGCACACTCACAACGCAATAGGTAATGTGCTTCCGCAACTTCCTCGTTAGAAAGAATAACGGTCTGGACATCATAGGTATTCAACGAACGGTCATTTCGCATAGCATATATGTTACCACGAAAAATTCGATAGGGCAAGATTATTCTAATATAGAAGCATTCAGTTTTCGGTTATCAGTTGTGAGCAGGCTCCTTCAGTCATTCAGAAAGGCAAGGTAGAAACCTCGTTAGCGGGAGGTGAGACGATCTTTCTACTATCTTTTTAAGGCACAGGTGTTTCTATACATATAAGCAGGAGTGCAAGATTCCGTTTCATAATTCCAAATCAAACCGTACTTAAAAATAAAGAATTCGTTTGTAATTTTTGAAAATTATGTTATGATGTAGCGTAAAAGGAGAGTTATAGATAGTGAAAAATGTATTGAAATTCCGCAGTGATCAACGTTTTAAAATCGTGCAATTCACTGATATTCATTGGCATAACGGTGAATCACCCGACCAGCAATCAGCAGCGTTGATGGAACGAATTGCCAAAGATGAATCCCCGGATTTAATTGTGCTGACCGGTGATATTTTATCCGGGGGCGGGTGCCACGATGCCGCCGACTCCCTCCGAGAAGTTGTTAAAGTTGTAGAGGGATGTGGAACACCGTGGGCGGCGGTTTTCGGTAACCACGATGACGAAGGTACCGCTGATCGCCATGAATTGATGGCTGTCATGCAAGAAGGCACGCTATCTCTGGCACAGCCAGGACCGGCAGAGGTACCCGGGGTCGGAAATTACATTTTACCCATCCAAAGTTCTGAGGAAGATGCGTCCGCAGCACTTCTCTATTTCATTGATTCCGGCAGCTACTCACAAACAAATATTGAGGGCTACGATTGGATTAAACGGGAACAAATTGTATGGTACTTGCAAGAATCCGCAAAGTTCACGGCTGACGCGGGACATCCACTTCCTGCACTCGCCTTTTTCCACATCCCAATTCCCGAATATGACGAGGTATGGGATTTTCATACCTGCTATGGGGTAAAATACGAAAATGTTTGTCCGCCCCAAATTAACACCGGTTTTTTTGCAGCGATGCACGAAGCGGGCGATGTTATGGGTACCTTTGTCGGGCATGAACACATTAACGATTTCTGGGGAGATTTGCATGGGATTCGTCTCTGTTATGGACGCGCGACAGGCTACAACACTTATGGGAGAGACGGATTTCCCCGTGGGGCACGCGTAATTGAGTTGCAGGAGGGTGTGCGACAATTCGAGACATGGCTCCATCTGGACGATGACACAACAGTCCTCACACAACCTGAGCATACGCCGATGCAACGAACTTTTACTGAAGATTAATCGATTGGACTACAACTAACAAGTAGGTTGAACGCATTCAGCATTTATCCTATAGGAGGAAATTGTGAGAGCAAATTCTCAAATCTCTATTCGACACGAAGGAAAAATCGCGATATTTGACATTACGGGGTATCTCACCGACGCTTCTGAACCTATTCTAAGTGATGCCTACGCTGACATAGAGGTACAGAACGCAGAAAAAGTCCTGCTTAACTTTGAGCGACGTAGCTTCATCACAAGTAGTGGGTTCGGTGAGATTATTAGATTGCTCTGGAAGATGCGAGAAAAAGGGCAAGTTATGCGTGTTGCACATCCATCCACACAGGTCCGAAATATCTTCAACACCATCGGCCTGACACAAAGCATAGGCGTTTTTGAATCCGAAGAGGAAGCACTCGAAGACTTTTAATTCTGCTTCTTGTCGTTTGAAGATATTGAATGTAGAGTAAGATGAATTGTACCTTAAGGGTACAATCTCACGGAAACAGGGTATACATATTCATGTTTAACACAACACCTATCAAACTCCAGAGGCTTCCCGCAAGGAACTGACCGAACACGAACCCCAAGAACAGCGGTAACGCTTTGCGATAGGCTCGCACCCCACCCCCTGCGAAAAGTACCTGCTTGAAAAGCCACCCTAAAAAGATTGAGAACCACATCCAACCGATAGCCCAGCCATTACCGACAGCATAACCAACAGGATAAAGGGGCCACCACAAAAACTGACGCTTCAGAAATGTCAGTACGCCGGTGAATAGAAAACCGAATACTATATGTTGGATAGCAGGCAGGTTCGGTGCACGCGGTGCGATGATCCAACTTTGCAGGCGGTTAAATTCCCCGACACCCCACCTTGCAAACCGGTATTCATAATAGAGTGCCACGTGCCCAACAATCGAAACGATTGTCCCTACAATTGATGCCACAATTAGAGCAGTGACCAACCGACTTTCAGACAAGCGGAAATGTCTGCCAATTTTGAAAGCCTCCAATTGGTGGGGCATCGGATGACACCGATAGCCATACGCGAGCCACGAGAGTAGCGTCGTGTTGGTTAGATTTTGTGCGCCCAAGGGTCGACTCCCTCCAAACAGCAACATAATCCTGTCCGGGTGCATATTGTGTAATTCATGTGTTGGGGGTCCGAGTTCTGCTCGCATGCGTGTCATTCCAAGGCATAATACCAAATAGATGCTGAAATAACCGAGCACTACCCACGGCGATAATCCAGCAAAATACCAAAATACCAACACGAACACCATACCAATTATCAACCCGAAAACCGCAAGCTTGTATAAACCATCTTTAGATTTAAAGGAAAACACACCACTGAGTATCTCCCAAATCTGTCGCCGACTTGTGACGAGCGCGAGCGTTCCAATACCGAGCCATGCGCCGCCGCGTTGCTCCGTTTGTAAACCGATTGCGGTTGTCCATCCCGTTGCACTGAAAAAGACGCGCTGCGCGCCCCAAAATAGATAGAAAAACCAAAACGATAGGGATAACTCCAGTGGCATGAGATATCCAAATCCTATCGCAAACGGATAAACGTAAATGGGTAAACGTCCGACAGCATTCCACGGACGGTCAGAAAAGTAGAGTTGATACTTGATTTTGAGCGAAGGAATTACTGGAAAGAGGTAGTTCAGTCCTGCCAGAATTTCTAACCCAAATGCGATTCCGAAACCGAGCCAAATCAATTTATTGCGGAAGAGGGTAGATGTGTTTCCGAGCAGTTCAATTGGGAGTGTTGTGAGGGGATAACTCAACTTTTCGTGATCAATCCACTGTCTCCTGATGATAATGTTGACACAAAGCATCATAAACAGAATAACAATCACCAATCCGCTCCACGCGACAATGGGCCATAACCACGCCTCCATGTACTGTTCCTGCCAAAACGTATCATCTCCCTCAAAGTAGCCTTGCAGAATCTTGCGATCAGTAATCGTTAGCCACGTCGGCATGAATCGAAAAAAGATATCTGCCCACTCATTTTCTGGTGTTGCGAACCACCCTGCATTAGCAATCATCGGCACCAACTGTCGGACAATGTCGTGTCCAGCAAGCGCAGTCGCCACTGAAACCATTATGTATGTTAGCGCAAGTTCCCGCGAGGTTGGGGCGAAATTTTTGAAAGCCTTTCTGAGAAATGGAGTAATGACAGCGAGGAGGAAAAATGCAAAAAGAACAGTCGGGAAAATAGAAAAATCGGTCAATTCCCACACAACGCGATTTTCTGCGGAGATAATCCAATAGCAGGTGAGGATAATAAGGATTGAACCGAAGACGAGAGTCCCGAAAATAAAACGGAGTGTTGAGGATTTCTGGTTGCTCGCAATCGTAGGTGATGTTCTGTGATGCATACTCATAGTATACCATGTTAGCCAGCATTGACGCAAACAATACCTAAACGCAGGATTTGCCATCTTCCTCGCTTTGTGTTATAATAAATGACACTTTAACTTCGCATGCAAGGGAAAGGCTATGCGACCCCGTGCCCCGAAAAGCAATGATCCGCTTCCTAATATCAATAAGATACTCGTCATCCGCGTTGATGGCATCGGCGATTTGCTGAATTCAACACCGGCAATTTCGTTGTTACGGAAGAACTATCCATCAGCAGAAATCACCGTATTGGCGCGCCCTCTCAATGCACCTGTGCTCATCGGTAACCCTGATGTAGATAGAATCCTCGTCTTTGAGAGAGACGGAAAGCATCGCGGGTTCAAAGCACAACTCCAATTCTATCGTGAACTACGTCGTGAACGGTTCCAACTCGTCGTCGCAATGCAGACAGCGATGTGGTCTCATCTCGTCGCCTTTCTCTCCGGGGCGTCCTACCGCTTAGGTCGCTATCAGAAACGGTTCAGATCTACCCTCACGCATGCATGGCATGGTAAGTACCCAAAAGGTGAAACCCACGAAGTTGACAGGAACTTGGAACTCGTCCGATTAATCTGTGAAGGCGAAGGCAATAGGAAACTGATACTTCATCTGTTCCCTGATGAAATCGCCGATGCCAAAGCAAAACTCACATCGTGGGGTATTGGTGACAATGCATTTCTCATCGGCATCCACCCCGGTGGAAGCTCGTTTGATAAACGCTGGCCCGAAAAGCAGTACGCTGAACTTGCAGACAGATTGGCACACCATTACAACGCCACAATACTTCTCTTACGTGGGCCCGAAGAGGCAGAATTGGCGCGGAACATCCAAGAGGCAATGCAGTTTCCTGCTATCGCTTACGCACCAGAGACGATCCGTGAGTTGGGTGCACTGCTATCCTGCTGCGATTTGGTCGTTTGCAACGACTCCGGTCCGATGCACCTCGCAGCGGCATTGGACGTACCGACAGTCGCTATTTTCGGTCCAACCGATTATATGGCATGGCATCCGCTGAGCGAAAATGCCTCTATTGTCCGGCAGGATATGCCGTGCTGGCCCTGTAGCGCGCACAAGTGTAAGATCGGATGGGAATGCACGAAAAAACTCCCCGTTGAAATGGTTTGGAATGCAACGACGACTACCGTAGAGGTGAAACAAAAATGAAAATTGTCGTAGTCTGCTGGGGATCAACGGGAGATGTTTATCCGGTTTTAGCACTCTCGGAACGTTTACTTGAAAGAGGACATCAGGTACGTGTCTGTTCACCAGCACTCTATAGAGACAAGATACTTGAGATCGGCGCGGAATACTATGAAATAGGCGTTGCTTTTGATTTGGCGGAATTTCACGCGGCGATGGATGCTATTATCCCGAAGCGCGACCCGACCGCGATGCTGCGGCTGATCGTGGAAGAAGGCATCGTGCGTCGCGGTGGAAAGTGGTATCAGGATTGCTTGACCGCTATGAAAGGGTTTGATATAGCGATCTGTCATTCAGTGGATATTCCCGGACAGGAGGCTGCGATTCGGACCGGGATTCCGTGGATTACTGTGACGTATTGTCCGGGTTTCATCAAATCCTTAGACTTCGCGCCTTATCCGCTTCCGAATTGGGGACGTATCTGCAACGCTATTGCGTGGAAATTGGCGCAACTCCGTCTTGCCTCAAGTATAGATACACTCTTCAATCAATTTATTGCGTCAGTCGGCGGAGAGCCGAGGCGGACAGTGGCGTTAGAGGGAATGTATTCACCACATCTGAACCTCATTGCCGCATCCCCAACACTCTGTCCACCCGTTGATTTCTCCCCGAATCACAAATTCACAGGGGTATGGCACCTCGCGTCGCCTTCGTATACTGCCCCCTCTGAACTCGTCAATTTTTTAGCAGAGGGTCCACCACCCGTTATTATTTCGTTCGGCTCTATGGGAGGCTCAAACGGGCGTGAGACAACAGAAATCTTGGTCGATGCTGTTAGAAAAATAAAACAACGTGCGATCCTCCAAGCCGGATGGGGGCAACTCGGAACTAAAGATGCCCTACCGGACATCTTCTGCACAGAGTATGTGCCACACCAATGGCTGTTTCCGAAAGGGTGTTGCGTTGTCCATCACGGTGGAGCCGGAACGACGGCATCCGTATGTCGTGCCAAAGTGCCTTCTGTCGTTGTAGCACACCACGCCGACCAACCGTATTGGGGGAAACGCCTATCTGACTTAGGGGTGGCACCGCGGCATCTGTACCGTCGAAACCTCACCGCCAAGCGTTTGGCAGAACGGATCCAGCAAGTCTTGGAAACGCCTGCGATGACTACGCGTGCTCAGGTTTTAGGAGAACAAATGGAAACAGAAGATGGTTTGACTGCAGCTGTTGAAATAATAGAGTCCTTCTAATTTTTTAATGTTCCTTTTGGCTACTGGCATTTGGATGGAAAGATGAGTACCACCCCTTCCATCTGATCCTGCTGACAACTATTTAGAAAAATGAAACGAATTCTCGTCTTTAGTTTTAGTTTTATCGGTGATGCAGTATTATCAACTACTGTTATCCAACCGCTACGCGCACATTTTCCAGATGCGCATATTACCTTCCTCGTCGGACCGCGAGCGTTTGACCTCCTCGCTGCTGAACCGAATATCGATGCAACCATCCTTTATGACAATCGAGGTGAACACGCTGGTTGGAAAGGCAGGCTGCGTCTCATAAAAACCTTACGCCTCGGCAAATTCGACCTCGTTGTGAACCTACGGGATAGCCTTACGGCACGGTGTATCGGTGCGGCACATTGGGGTATGGTTCGCGGTGACAGCAATCGTCATGCTGTCCCCCGCTATCTGGAAGTGCTTCAGAAACATGGCATTGACACAGTAGATGCACATCCGCATTTACAATTAACTGAAACAGAACAAACAGAGGCACACCGTCTTCTTTGGGAAGCCGGTCTCACGTCAGAACGGTTGTTAGTTGGTATTCATCCAGGTGGGAATTGGAAATATAAGTTGTGGGGCGCAAGGAACTACGCGCAACTTGCGAATGTTCTGTCTAAAGAACAAAAGACTTCGATTTTACTTTTCGCCGGTCCAAACGAATGGAAACTCCAAGTACAAGTCGTAAAGATGATGGACGTTCCACCAATTCTCATTCAGATGGAAAATCTACGTCATCTCGCGGCGTTAATCTCTATGTGCGATGTCTATATCGGCAACGACACGGGACCGATGCATATCGCTGCGGCTGTGGATACACCGGTAGTCGCACTTTTCGGTTCAACGAACCACATTCGGAGCGGTCCCTACGGCGATAAGCACACAGTTGTCCAGAGTGGAATGGATTTGGGATGTAATCCGTGTCATCCGGGGCGGAGTCCGGGGGGATGCGATGCGGGGAGTTGTGAAGTAATTGCGGGGATTACAGTGGAACAGGTATTGGCAGCAGTGGAGCGTTATACTTCCTCAATCTCGATTCCTAATTCTCGTAAATTCTCCTTAAACTCATCATAAGCATCTTGTGAGATTTTACCATCGGAGGCTTTCAATTCAAGTTGCATATTCTGAAAATTAGATTGCAGTTCGTTGAGATGTTGTACTACACTGCTTACCTTCCCTTGGGGCAACCTAAAACGGATACTGATTGTTTTTTTAGATTCTCCATCTGGTAGACTGTTATCAGTGCCATCATCTGGTGGATCCACACTTTCACTATCATCTAGTGGATCCGGATCTGGTCGTTCGACAATCAAGCTTGTAGAAATCGATGGATCGATTAGAACTTCACTGTCACCCAAAGTAATTGTTGAAACTTCTTCCCTGAAAGCACGTAGAACGGGTTTATCATCTATTTTATCACCGATTCCAAAAGTGCCTTGCCGAACACCTTCACATATTGCTGATTCCCATATATCGCGAAGCGGTCGAGGCTCGTTGGTAGATTGTGGATTGTATTGGAACGGCAGAGATGTTGAAATTGTTTCGTTTTCCTTCAGATAGTCATGCAAGATTTCTTCTGGTGTAATACTTTCACGAGCGAGGTTCGGTTGGATAATCACCTCAGCGTCGGTGAGAGTTACTTCCGGTAATGCCGTGTTAAAGGCGCGTGGCACGAGTTTATCAGCTGCTCTCTCACCGATTCCAAATATCCCGGTTTCAATACCTCTGCGAATACCTTCTATCCACGTATGGCGTTGGACGCGTTTTTCGCCTGGGGTGCGGAGGCTCGTGTTGAGCAACTGTACGGTTGAGACGGTGTCGTTATTTTGCAAATAAGCAATGGCAATGTTTTGGGGTCCGAGGTTTGTGGCAATTGCATTCTTGACACAGAGCAGATCGTAGACCTCTTCATCAAATGGGGGTGTCATACCAACGACGCGAGGTCCGAGGTCTTCCTCAGTAAATCCATCTTTTTGCGGAACCAGCACTGTCCGATAGTCCTGCCTCAACGCCCCTTCCAAACTACTATTAGACTGTTTTAGTGCGTCATCTACCTCTCTTTTTTGCTCCTTTGATAAGTTGAGGGAGGTATCCTTCTTAATCTCTTCGTAAGCGATGATTTTTCTGGTTTCTGCTTTGAGTTCCGTTGCTTCACCAGTGGCAGGGAGAATAAAAAAGAGGGTATTGCGATAGATACGCCGTGTCTCGCCTCGATTCTCTATAAGGTCTTGACAGAATGCGTCATCGCGTCTATCCAAAACTATCAATTTTAGAGTCTCATCGTCGGGTACGGCCATACTATCTTTGGGCAGGCAATGGATTTTGAGGCGTGCCTCGCGACCGGCTTTGAAACTTATTCGGAGTTGCGCGGCGACGCGTGCTTTGACGACTTCAGGGTCTACGTTCTCCATTCGGGTTTGGACAATCCGGTTTAAGTTAGGTTGCGTGTCAAAGTAGGTTTTTCTGTTCTTGGTGCGGAGGTAAAAGAGGTGTTCAGTGAGTTGGTGTTTTGCGGTATCGATGATGGCTGCAGGATGTTCCAGAACAGCAGCACTCCGTTTGATCTCCTCCAATGTTGCTCCGCGCTCCATGCCGCCTGTAAAGGAATAGAGAAAGATAGCAGTTGCCGTGCGCGTGCCTAATGCCAAATGTTGATAGGTGCCTCCCGATGTTTTGTCAACGGCTTTAGCACCCGCAGTGCGTCCCGTAATGTCGTTGTTGATGATCCCGCGGTAGGGGGCATCAATATGTTCTAAGAGTTCACCACGAATGTCACTGTCGGTGAGGTCGAAATCGGCGAGTGTGATGTAGGGGCGGTTTTTACCACTTGCCCGATGTACGACGCGTGAGAGAAACCTAAGAACACCGCGAGTTCGCTGGAAATTCGGGAAACTACCCCATCTTTTATAGAGGACATCAATGACTTCCGGCTGGAACGGGTAACTTTCCATGAATTGTTTGCGATATTCAGATTCTTGAATGCCGGGCGGAAGGATATTTTCCTGTCTGGCGTATTTAGCGAATTCTTGGGTGATCCGTTTAACTTCATTGGAATTGGCTTCTGCGAAAAGCCGTTTCCGAATGATACTAGCGATTTCGGTCTCTTCCACCGGGGTGACCACGCGTCTCATGCGTGCGAGCAGCTCCGTGAAGAGCGGGAACTTTTCTATGATAGGTGCGATTTCGCTCTCTTGTAGAGTCGCAACGAAAGTGATACGCTTATTAGACGCGACTGCTTCTGTCAATGAGAGCATGAATGCTATGGTTTGTTCTGCTAATGTGCTTTCATAGACAGACACACCTGCGGCGCGTTCAAGGTAATTAAGCACCTCGTCCATTAAGATGAGGACCGGCTTTTGTGTACGATCGAATATGTCGGCGAGACTATCACTACCGGGTGCTACTTGCATTGTAAAATGTTGGAGGTTGCCTGTGAGCTGCCGTTCAATGGCACCCCAAAAAGTGTCACCGTGCCCGGGATCCATCGCTGAACCGACCATCACGACGGGGAGAGCGTTCCACTCTTTCGTTTTGTGATAAAGAGCGATGAGCGTGTGCGTTTTCCCGCCGCCGAAGGGAGTCTGGAGTCGGATAATCGGATCCTTGTTTTGTCGATTGCGCCCTTTCAAGCGACCTTCTACGCCGGAGAGAAGTGTCTTCAGTCCGTCTGTAATGTGGGTCCTCTCAAAAAACTGCTGTGGGTTTCTGTATTCACGGGAACCCTGGTTGTTGACGACTTGTCCGAGCCTTGCGGCGTAAGCATCCGCTGTAAAATTGCCTGTTCGTATATCGCTGTGCGGTTTAGCAATGGTTTCAAAAGGAGGTAGTCTCATGCGTATCCTTTTCTAAAATCGTAGTCTAATCAAAAATCCTAAAATCTGGGTAATCCGCGTCATCCACATCAATTTGTGATTCTGAAGAGTGTTCCCTCTTCGGGCTGTTCCAAGAGGGTTTGTACCTCGCGTTGGATAGCGGTTCGGTCAGCAAGCCAGCCTTCCAGCCATTGGCGTTCTTGACTTTCCGTTGATAGTGTTTTGCTAATTTGCTGGGCGATGTTCCATATCAACTCACTTAAGCCGATGCTGTCTTTTGATAGACGTTGGATCATTGCTGCTCTGTTTCCCAATGCCCATAATTGCAAGGTATGGTGCAGGATGTCAATCAATTCGTAACTGTTTGCTACGTCCTTGATCTCTCGTTCGTGAGGACCTAAAACATGGACGTTCGTCTTTTCTTGTTGGATAAAACGGCCTTCACCCGACGCAGTTTGTAATTCAATGCCGAGAGACATCGCAAGTTCGCGCGCATCGTTATATAAGACAACTTGCTCCCCGTGTTCCTGCCGCCAACGCAGATAGAATCGGGTGAGAGAAGTACCTGCTGTGCCGGATCCCTCGTTATCAAAACGTTCTAAGATTTCTCGGATGTCGGTTATCATCTGATCAGCGCGAACGGCTTTATCGTTCTCGTCGATAACTGTTTCATAACGCCCGAATGTTTCAATGCCGCTACCGATTGCTGCGATGAACAGATCAGCACCAGAGAAGCCCCATTCCCATAAGGTAAAAAGTTTCTGCTCAAGGTACTTTTCTAATTCTGCTTTCACATCCTGATAGAGTCCGAAGGGTTGACGTTCTTGTTTGCGCGCTACCATATAGATGGAGGAAGCAAGCACTGCAGAGTTTATTGCCCGAAGGCGAGACTTCTTTTCTGTGTCAATCGGCCATGCTGCTGTTACCACGAGCCCTGAGTTTAATAAGGCGTTAATCAGAGTTTCCCAACCTTCTGTGGATTTATGAGCATAGACAATAACGGTAATACCGTTTGGTTTTAGTACGCGATATATTTCCTGAAATGCCTTAGCGAGGCCGTCTTCAAAAGCTTGTTTTCCAGATGCCAAGCCGCCTTCGCGATGTCCGTAAGCCACAATCTCTTCATCTTTCGGGGTCAAAGGATCTTTAAAAAGTTCTGGATAGTGTTCACCTATGCTCCTTTTCAACCACACATAGAAGAAATCAGATAGGTATGAATACGCAGCATTATCGTAGTAGGGGGGATCTGTGAGTACAGCATCAAACGTATTATCTGAGTATGGAAGGTTCTGCGCAGAGACTTGTTCTACAATAGCTGCTGACTCTTTATCCATCTGGCATAGATGCAACAAAGGTTTTATAATGGTTTTTAAGCGATTCCTCGCTATATGTAAAGTGTTCGCTTCTCCATAATTCCAAATCATAGGTAGGGTTGCCATCCCGAAAAGTTTCTCAACAGTTTCTACCGTTTTTCTCCATAAACATAGGTTTGAACCTTTATCAGCAATGCGATCTAACCAAAGACCTAAGTAGGTTGAAATAGCTTTTGCATATTCGGGGTCATAGTCTGTTTGGGCGAGCATTTCTACATAGGCATCTCGAATCTTTTCTGTCAAGGTGATGAGTGTAAGTTGTTGACGGGAATTGAAGAGGTCACCATAAGTATTGAAATTGTAATTGTGAATAGAAATTCCGCGTTCTGCACCTGAACCTTTTAACTTAGGGATTAATTCATCCGGTACTGGATCAAATCCTAAACTTTCCATTAAGAATTTTCGTTTTTCAGAAAGTTGTTTTTGTGCTTTTTTGAAAATTGTGACATCTTTATCCGTAGCAAGTCGGTACTGTTTGGCTTTATTTTTTGGATGTTGTGTTACCACAGCAAGCATTCGCTCACCTGTCTGTCCGTTTTGGAACAATTGGCGCGTCTGATTGGCAGTGATCGTGCTGTTGCAGAGTGGGCAAGTAACGATAGCACGGATGATTGTGCCTTTGGTGGGATCGAAGTTGTCCGGTATAGCATCACGTCCGGTCCCTACAATACGAAAGGCGATATGTCCATCTATATTATAAGGGAAAAGGGCAATTTTCTTTTTTTTCTTTTTGTCCTGCGCCAACCAAAATTGACTCATGAGTGGGATAACAGCGTTGCAATTGAGGTTTTGACAAGGTAGTGTGCGTGCCCAGACATAAGCGCAGACTTCAGAATTATCGGGTTCTTCTGGATAAAAAGGTGCGAGTTCCTTAGTTATCTCTGCGAGAATTCGATCTCCCCATTTTTTTACATCGTTATAAAGGTGCTGTCCATATTTTTGTGGATATTCCAAGGTGCATTTTTGAATCAGCACAGAGATCGGATTGAGATCACAGGAATAGGTTTCACAACCAAGCCGCTGGGCTTCTAACGGAATGGATCCACGACCACCGAAGGGATCTAGTAGTCTGTCACAATTATCTTGATAGTTGATCTAAAATCTGGTATCCTTAGG